>CAWKZI010000051.1:0-9543 GCA_963854365.1 Gammaproteobacteria bacterium | reverse complement strand
GCCCTTCTGGGAGTCGTACACTAGATATCAAAACCTCTGCGGCAGTGCCTCTATAACGCAGAACTATTGGGTCTACCCACCTGTCATAGTGGGCCGCGCCAAGCTCGGTTTCTTGCCACCCTGCTGCAGCTCCTTTTTTGTTGTCTACTACCCACTGCCTTAGCGATTGCAAGACAGAGATCTCTTCATCAGTGGGATTTATTAGAATATCGCCTGAAGCAGCATCCCTTTCTTTATAGGAAGCCCAGGGATCCCCAGTCCAACCCGACAGAGCAGCATCTATAGTTTTAATATCCTCGAGCGACTGGTAATAGTCAGGACTGAACGGGTCTATGCCTCCATCAAATATTCTGTAAGAGCTGATTTTCCCAAAACTAAGCTCAGACAAACCTTTTAGGGCTCTTTTGGCATCGGCCCGAAAGCTAGCTGGAAAATTATACCTTGTCGTTCCATTATAGCCTCTAAGCACGAAGGCAATATCAGCCTTCTCGGTGATCGTTGACGAATCAGTGAGCTCAAAATCATAGTTGATGTCATCAACTAATTTAAAAGCTATGTAATGCGGTATCGAACCCACCTGAATAGTATCTTGATAAATCATTGTCGATGACTCAAACGTGCCCGAACAGTATGGCGCCTCCCCGCTAGAGGTTTTTAGTTCAGATTCATTGAATATCCGAGAATCAATTAGGGTGATTATTGGCGGGCTTAAGGATTTAATTTCAAAAGCCACACCGAAATAATACTGACCACCTAAGGTTATTGGCTTTCCTTTATCATAAAGTGAAAGGCAGGATGAGATTAACCCTGTCTCGTCAGAGTACACCCCTACATTGTTAGGCAAACCATATTTTATGTCCGGCTCAATGCCGAAATAAGTCTGAGCTGAAAGTAGACCAGTAGGTATTAATAAAGAAACCAAGAGAATGAAATTGAAGTATCTTTTCAAGTGTTTAGTCTTTCGATCTAGTATCACCGTACTGACTTCTCCTGTGGCCCGTAAAACCAAATTACTTGATGGTTGAAGTGATAGTTGTCGGCCTCGCGCCGACATCCAATAATCAGGTTTATAGGATAATTCAGAGGAAAACTAATAAGGTCTCTACACTCAATTATGGCCAGGCTAATTAATGACATACTCTCTTCTTGATTAAAACTTCACTTCAGAAATGAGTTTTTGTTTTTTTGACCAAATGTCATCTATGAATAGTTTAAACTCACTCCTGAATTTAGCTGATCCTATATCGTCAGTGTCTCTAATAAAAGTAGGGATTTTATAAGCCCTAATAATTATCTTCGCTTCCCTCATTTCTCCACACGCAAAATCCCAAGCAGACCTTCTCGGAGTTTTATAAATTATAGTAAAATCAATCAATTCCTCTACCATCGGCATACCAGAAAGTGCAGTTGCTAATGCTCCAACCTTTGGCTTTAATAGATCGTCATATGGAGAAGATTGAGCTTCCTTTTTTATTTCAGAAAATCGTGTGCCTTCGACAAAGCTAAAGGCGGTTGTAGGGTACCGCGTGAATCTTTTAGCAGCGATTCGGGCATTCTCAAAATCAAGTGACTTCAAACTAGGATTGCTTCGAATCTCACTTGCTTTATGCCTATTCAAAAACGGCATATCAATTGTTTTATGAACCAAATAAATAATTGGAATCCATTTCAACTCTTTTTTCATAAAGAATTTTAGTAATGGTATTTTGTAGTTGCTAGTAAATAGTAGAACAAATATATCAGCCCAAGACATATGATTACTCATTCCTATATACCAGTTCTTAGTTGAAATATTGTCTGGATATTCAACACTCCACTTTGGCCTATGAATGAAACCCAGCGTTACCTTAAGAAACCAAACTATGGCATTCCCGAACTCATTGGATAGGGCTGTAATATATTTTTTAACAGCATTAAACGGAAGGAGTCTTGGTATGCTGATAATAACTAAAAGCAACACCGCTAAAGACAAGATGAATATGAGGTAAATGACACTAACAACACCTGTAAAGTGCCTAAGGATTTCTTTCATTTTTATTTTACCGACCGTTTTAAGAGATATTTCATATTATAATTACCCCTTGCATTGCGGTCGTTACATTATACCCGCTTAAGATAAGGAGCTTAACTTAGCACAGAAAAGATTTTTAGTGCTAAACCAACATCCCCCGTATTTTGGAGTGTACATCTTAATAAATATCTGCCAAATACAGCGCAGTGTTTTAGCGCTTACAAAATACTCAACCAAGCAAATATCAACACGTGACACCCAATCTCCACACAAGAAGAAAGCTCTACCCTTGTGAAGCGCCCAAAGTACTGACACTAAGTATTATTGATTTCTATTGGTCTTAAATTAATATATTGTTTATACGACTTAAAATACATGAAAAAAGGGTACCTGTTATGTCAGGACCAATCGGAGAGTTTTCACTTAAACATATTGTCAACACTTACGGAACTAACTCAGAAGGAGAAATGGTTTCTAGTGCCAATTTTCAAGGTAAAGCGTCCGGTTTTGGCGGGGTATGGGGCACAATTATAAGCTCAAACGTCCTATCGGAGACCAATGCAACTAGCGGTGAAGTGCAGTGGGTAGGAGAAGCATTTTTGGATGACGGCTCGGTGCTTGGCGGAATTGGCAAAGGAACATGGGAGAAACCAGAGAATGAACATAAGTGGGTACTAGTTGCGCATGTGGACCTTTCAGATGGAGGAAAACACCGCACGGAAGGCTCTATAGACCTAGAAACGTTAATATATACTGGTAAAATTTATCAAGGGTAAGTTTGCAACATAAATAAGAATGGCCAAATTCCCCTAATTTATTTTAGGGGATTATCTATCGTATTAATCTTAACCGTTTAGCTTATAGCGAAATAGATCACTTAACGCATCAAAAGATATTAACAGGGTTGGGTAGCCCAATCATAAATTAGTAAATTCTTGCACAACTGAAAAAAGGTACGATTATGGTTATAGTAAATCTGCAATTAAAAATTAACCCCGAAAAGAGACAGGCTTTTTTAGAATGGTTTAATAGCGTACTTCCTGACACTAGAAATTACGATGGATGCAGTGAACTTCATCTTTGCTTTCTTGCTGCAGAGGCGGAAGCTGTAGACGTAATAAGCAAATGGGAATCTCAAGAAAAATACGATGCTTATTTAGCTTGGCGAGAAGAAGACGGCACTCTTACTAAATTAGCTGAATTCTTAAGTGAAGAACCAGCTTTTCGATTCTTAACAGTTGATAAGCAATTCTAATCAAAGTGCGTGCTAAATTGTTCTTATACCCCTACTCTAATCGCTAGAAAATACCTTTTGGTATTACTAGCTCTCATTATGTTTAGTGATACACCTTACTAAACTGATGCTGCTGTCGTATAAATATTGAGGAAAAACTAAACTCTATTATGCCTTTGGGCGAAGCATTCTTTTGAAATAATAATGTATGCCTAATAAGCAGATACACGCCCAACAGAGATACTTAGATCAGTGGCGGAAAATACCGGAAGAATATTTATAATAATGAAACTATTAACATCAATAACTTTACTCTGCTTTTCCATTACAGCTAATGCAGATATTTATTTTTGTGAAGACGAGACCGCAGCCGGCGCCGATCTTGCTGGGGGTTACTTAAATGAAGATGGAAGAACTAACCCGGTTCATATATGGGTGATTGACACTAGTAAAGGATTCCGTAATACAGTCTCTCGTAATGAGGAGTATAGAGGCTCGTGCGAAGTAGAAAGAGCATATGTCCTGTGCAAGAGGTTTGATTCGGATAAAAAAGGTGAGTGGTATTTTGCCATCGATACCAACAGCTCTACCTTTACCTATACAGGACATAAATATGGCGCTTACGCATCTGCAAGGGCCGGAACCTGCACAAAGGCCTAATTACTTTCACCGGTAATTCTTAATGAATCTGCAATTCTAAGCGGAGTAAAGCCAACGATACTTTTTGCTTCCGGAGCACAACTACTCCTAATAGATACTTTCATCGCACTGCTCCCTGAACGGCTGCGATAATTTTGTCAATATCGGCTAACGGATTCGCTGCAACCGATCTAATCCATTTCTCACCATCAAGAACGCTGTTAGAAAACATTTGATCTGGCAAGCATTGATAAAGCTCATCGGTGCTTAGAGTAAGAGGGCGAAATACTGTCACGCCTGTTTCAGGGAAAGCCCAAAGACAGATGTTTGCTTCCTTGCTCAATGCGGATGCCAGGACTCCAGCCATCGACATCGAGTGATCTATATAATCAACAATGCCCTCCCTCCCCCATGCGATCATTGTCGCTAATAGTGGTATTGCAGACGCTCCACGCGATCCTTGAACCCCGATATTTGGGGCGGCCAAATAGCCCCCACCAAAACTTATTGCTGGGTTTGCGCTGTCTTTATCTCGAAACATGACGAGCGCAGAGTCTTTGGGTTGAAAAAGCCATTTATGGGCAGATACAGAGATGGAATCTGCTTTTTCGATACCATCAAGCAAGTGAGCATGGGCTGGGCTTAAGCGCAGCGGACCCGCCCAGGCGGCATCAACATGAGTCCATTTTGCCTGACCCGCGACGGCGAGTGAATCAATTACGCCTGTAACCGTGGTTCCTGCCGTCAATACCAAGCACGCATTTGTTACGTCGCCAATTTTATTTATGTCAATTTGACCTGTAGAGGTTGTTGGAATCTGTTCATAAGGTAAGCCAAGTATGCTCGCTGCTTTCGCGATGCTGATATGGGCCGCCTTAGAAGCGATAACCTTTTCTATTCCTGCTGCATCCCTGGCAGCCCAAAGCGCCGTAAGATTTGCGATTGTTGAGCCTGAACACATATGGCCGCCATCCATACCATAGAAAGGCGTCATCCAATCTATAACCATTTTTTCTGCCTCGATAGCAAATGGTGCCGTGGCAGGATGCAGTAAATTTTGATTCAGTCGGGCATTCCAAAGGGTAGCTGCCCACGTAATCCAAGGGGTCGGAGGGTCCATGTGTGCGAATGCCTCGGGGCTATCAAGGCGAGCGGCACGCCCAAGCACATGAGGGGCAAGCAGATCGAGCGTCTCCAGCTCTCCTATCCCAAGGTTCGGAAATCCATCAGGAATATTTTTCTGCTCCTTCGGCTCTTCACGAAGAAGGTTAATCGCATATTCAAGACCTGCATCTGGAAGGAAGCTTTTATCTTTGTAAGTCATAGCATAATTTTCTTAGTGTATAACTGACTGATAATGAACAAACGAATTATGATTTACACATCCGAGGCATGCATGGATCAGCCGTCATAAATTGTTATAATAACCTATTAATATCAAATATTTGTGTTCTTATATTAATCCAATATATGATTAATATAATTTATATTCTTCCGTTCTTCTTAATCACATTCACAGTGCCGCTCGCACAAAGCGTCAAGGCTTCAGCTAAATTCTAATAATTGCAGTTGCCAACCCCCTACTAAAAGGCTAATTTGAGGACATCTGAAAAGTTGCGAATCCGATGGCCCGAACTTTAAGATTACTAGCGTTGATACCTGTAGCTCTATTGTTGAGTTCTTGTTCATCATTGGTCAAGCCCAACTTCTATCGAATGAGTCAGGCTGAGCTGATAGCCTACAACCTAACGATCGATGACACTGAACAAGTAACCTGTATGCAAGTGCAAATTGGCACGAACCAGGATAGCGAAAAAATATGCGGAACACTGGAAGAAATCCAACATAGCACCAAGCCAGTCTTGCCCGGTGCAAAAATCAACGCTATGCCGTTCTTTTCTCCGGTTGAAAACCAAAAGTCACGAAGCACCAACCCACCACTAAGGCCTGCCGCGCGAAGACCGCTCTAATGATAATTATCGAAGGGGAATAAAACATTGGATAGATTAAGTGATTTAAGTTGGGATGAATTTGAGAGGGTCGATTTAAGAGTAGGAACAATTATTACGGCTGAAGTATTTAAAGAAGCTATCAAACCAGCAATAAAAATGAAAATAGATTTTGGTGATGAAATAGGTATTAAAAAATCATCCGCTCAGATTACGGATCATTATAGCCCTGAAAGTCTAATTGGAAAGCAGGTTGCAGCCGTTGTTAATTTTCCGAAGAAACAAATAGGGCCTTTTATGTCCGAATGCCTTGTCACAGGATTTACCCAACATGATGGTAGTATTATTCTAGCCGTTCCTGACAAAAGTGCTATCAATGGGTCTAGGCTAGCTTGAGATATATCGTTATAAACGTATTGTTAAAAATCCCGGCACTTACAGAGTATTCTATATTTGGTTATGAGCTAATGCGATATGAACGCCCTAATTCAATTTTATAATAATACAAAGCTCCGCCCTCCGAGCTGCTAATAACCGAACTAAATAATTACTTATGCCTACTTCCCTACAAGATCAACTCAAGAAATCTGGATTAATAGGCGATAAGAAAGCCAAACAACTTAAACGTGCCAAACACAAACAGGAGAAGGTATCCCGTAAGACGACGAATCAAGCGGCGGATCAGTCTAAGTCGGAACTCGATCAGGCAAGGTCTGAGCAAATACTCAAAGATCAAAAACTGAATCTGGAGAAGAATAAACAAGCTGAAAAACTAGCACTGGCGGCCCAAATCAAACAGCTTATTGAGATGAATATTATAGTCAAAAACGGTAACCAGAAGTTCAATTTTTCTGATGCTAATGCAATCAAACATATTTATGTCAGTCAAAGTCAGATTGATCAACTTAGTCGCGGCACACTTGCAATAGTTTTACAAAAGGATGGGGTAAAACATGATCATGTATTAATCCCTATGGGTGTCGCAGAGAAAATTGAACAACGTGACGCTAGTTTTTCTGTGTTTAAGGCACAAAAGAATACCATCAGCGAAGAAGATGATCCTTACAAAGATTTTAAAATCCCGGATGATTTAACTTGGTGAATTCAAGCAATGTTAAGAGTTTGCCTGGCCCGCGACCAAATCTTACCTAGCCATGAATTAGCTACCAACTATTTTGAGCCTGACTTTCAGAATTATAAATGGAAATAATATTAACTACTGTAGCCTCTCCTCCAATAACACCAGTAAGTATTTCTTATGGACAGTCTAATCACAAAGAAACAAAACTCGCTCGGGCATTACTATGGCCATAGCTAATTCTCCGTCAAAATTTAGCCTACCTCAACGAAACCCTGGCGTAGCTACAGTTCTAGAATACCTTTTACTAAATTTTCCTTATATAACACGTAATACGTGGATAAAACGTATGACTGAGGGGAAAGTTCATTGGAATGACGGGAGCTTAATCAACGAGAATTCTTCTTTTGTGGCTCAGCAACGAGTTTATTATTATCGCGAAATTGATAGTGAGCCTGTCATTCCTTTTCCCGAAAATATTATCTTTCAGGACGAGCTGATATTAGTGGCGTACAAGCCGCCCTTCTTACCCGTCACCCCTGGTGGAAAATTTGTTGAAGAATGCCTGCAAAGTCGTTTACGCAATAAGACCGCCAACAAACAACTACAAGCCCTACATCGTATTGATAAAGCGACTACCGGATTAGTATTGTTTTCGGTTAACCCCAACTCTCGTCATCATTACCACCATTTATTTGAAACGCATCAAGTGCACAAGGTATATCAGGCTATCGCTAATACGAATGGAGAGCCTCCAATGGTTAACCAGCAATGGGAAATCAAGAATCGACTAGAGAAAACCGGCACGAGGTTCTTGATGCATACTGTTCAAGGGCAACCCAATAGCCATTCCCGAATTCGTTGCCTGAAATGCTCAGCCGACAAAGCCTTATTTGAGCTAAACCCAATAACAGGTAGGACTCATCAACTTCGACTGCATATGCAAAGCATTGGCTGGCCAATACTAAATGATACTCACTACCCGCAATTGCTCAAGTTGGCTAATCAAGATGATTTCAGCAAACCAATGCAACTCTTAGCACAGCAATTGCAATTTATTGACCCGATAACACGACAAAAAAGGAGCTTTTCCAGCAATACGGAACTTAGCCTATAGTCTTTTTTGAGAGCTTCCCCTATACTTTTGATTCAATAGACTTTACTTAATTATGCGAGAACAGATTTTATTGCCAGAGCTATATGTTCTCATTCTTATATAACTGAAGATGAATACTGATCAAATAGGGGAAAAAAATGATTGAAAGATTGAGCTTGGTGATTCATTGGTTAGGATTTGTCTGCATTTTGATTGTTGTTTCTTCCGGGGTGATCCTTCCCACACTTACAGCAACTGGATTTTATTCTTTTCTGTTTATAGCGATAGCTGCCTGGCCTATCAAATATATTCTCACTGGTGATTCAACAGTACTACCTTGGCAAAAGAAATACGCTTGGACGTTACGAAAAGGAGTCTACGCTTCTGAGAATGAAGACTAGGTTATGGCAAAGCTACTGAAATGAAATGAAAAACTATTAGCAGTAACAGCCCTACCCTTCTTTCCTGCTGCTGTTAAATGAGCGCCTAAGTCTTTATGCGAGCATTTTATAATATCATCGAGTAATAAATATAAGGTTCTAAATATGAAAATCATTTTTCTTTCGTCGGTTCTGCTTTCAAACCTCCTCTTGACCGCATGTTCACCTAGTTCAAACACGTCCACGCAGACTAGCTCCGAGCTTAACCCACAAACACTCACTCGAATGAATGATGATGAAGTTCTTATTCGGTGGACATCTCATGGCATTCCTCATATCCAATCAAATAGCTGGAAAGGTTTAGGGTATGGTTTTGCAAACGCGATAGCGACTAATACTATTTGCGTGCTGGCTCGAGAATTTGTCACTGTCCGCGGAGAACAGGCGAAGTATTTCGGAGCCACCGACGCAAATATAAATGCAGACGCTTTTCATCATGCCTTATTGCATGAGCAAAAAATAAATGACTACATCTCCAATGCCTCTGTTCAGTCAAATGAAATGGATGAAGGCTATGTATCTGGCTACAACGACTTCATTGAATCAAAGGCAGGCAATATGCCGGCATCTTGTAATGAAGCCCCCTGGATTAACTCAATTACACAGCAAGACCTAGCCAAGTTGTCGATTGGCGTGGGCATTAGATATGGTCTAGGTAGAGTCGCTAATGAAATAGTACTGGCAGAGCCTGGCTTGGAGTTAGCACAATTAAACCAACTGGACCTATTCGTTGACCCTGAGATGATTGGTAGTAATGCCCTGGGGATCGGTAAGGACTTGACTGATACTGGTCGCGGAATTCTTCTGGGCAATCCCCACTACCCATGGCATGGTCCTTCTCGTTTTCACATAGCACACATGACTTTACCCGGCGAAGTAAATGTAATGGGCGCCAGCTTGATCACAACAAACAGAATTGCTATTGGTTTTACCGAGAAAGTTGCATGGTCCCATACTGTTTCAACAGCGCTAAGATTTACCATGTTCAGATTAGATCTTGATGAAAACAATTCAATGGCCTATAGAGTTGGCGACGAAGTTCATAATATTGAAACAATCAAAGTTCAAGTAGAAACTGAAGACGGTATAATTGATC
>CAWKZI010000050.1:0-9641 GCA_963854365.1 Gammaproteobacteria bacterium | reverse complement strand
TTAACAGCCGAGCATAGAGCATGCCCTCAACGCTGAAATCTTCAGCAAACTTCGCCTTGCCGGTAACTTTGCCGTGTACATCTGGCGGAGTGAAATCTTTTCCGATCAGCGAATATGCCATGGTCATAAACCTTCTTATTTTGTTTTTTAATTATTTTTAGAATAGTGTGCAGCGGGCAGGATGTCCATGAAGGTGATGATGAAAGGAATAGAAATTGAATCCAAAAAAAAAGGCGATAATTTCTATCGCCCTTTTTTGTCCTTATTTCTAATTCAGAAATGAGTACTGTTTAGTTCTGAATTAAAATCTAAAGTCTACACGACCATAGTAGTAAGCACCTTGCCAGTCCACATAGGAACCTGAAGCGTACTGTCTGCCACAGCAATAGTCAGCGATGGCATCCTTTTCAGGGTACGTATCACCGACGTTACGACCACCAGCCGTGAGAGTCAGCGATTCGTTAAGCCTATAGGAGGCTTCGACGTCTACAAACCACGTTGAATCGTAGTGCTGAATATTAGGCCAAGGGTTTCTATTTGAGTTCTCAAACTCACCATAGTAACTAGCTCGAGCTAGAAGACGCAGATCGTTGATGTCATGAGTGATGGTGTATATACCACGCCAATCTGACAATAGGTTCTCAAAATCAAACTGGTCCTCAACATTAAGATATGCACTTGGATCAGTATCGAACTCAGTGTCGTTGTAAGACACTGCAGCTGACAGATTTGTATTAGCCGTAAGTGGGTAAGTTGCCACTAGGTCCATACCTTTGGTCGTAGTATCGAAACCATTTGCAAAGTAGAACACACCTCCGATGGAGTTAGCGCCTGGTACCCCGGCTGCAGCCAGCTTCAAATAGTTCTGATAGGCTTCGCCTGCAGTTGTATCAGTAGATACATCTCTAGTTGAGACTGCTTGAGTTCGGTCCTCAATATCTATTTGATAAAAATCTAGAGTCACATCCAAATCGCCGACATTAGCAATGAATCCAATAGTCGCGTTTCTAGACTTTTCAGGCTCTAGTGGCACTGCGCCCAGGGCCGCAGCAACAGGGCCACCGGCTGGAAACAGACCTGTTGCGACAGGAAATCCGTTCGGCAGTCGAGTGGATACGTTAGTCGTACCTTGCTGTCCTGGTGTAGGAGCACGGAATGCTGTGCCAAAAGATGCACGCATTGCCAGGTTATCGGTTAACTCTAGTCGACCGGCAATCTTGGCCGTGATTTGCGAATCGAAATCATCATAGTCTTCGTATCGCACCGCACCTTGCAAGAACAAACTGTCGGTAAGGTCAGCACTTATGTCTCCATATACGGCAACGGAACTTCGCTCGTATACACCAGTGAACTGGGGCGAATAGCCTGGAAACCCGTTTGAACCTACTCCAACTACCTGATAAACAGGATCTGAAGAATTAGCGCAGTTAAGACTTGAACCCGCTGCGATCACTCTGTTTCCTGCTGCAGTAGCAGTAGTTCCGCCATCAGTACAGAATCCAAATGGATCTTGAACGGAATGGGGCCCTGCTTTATATGAGTCGGGTTCACCTTGAACTACCTCATAAGACTCGTCCATGTAGCTGCCACCAAAAGCTAATACGACTGGGGTGGCAAAGTTGCCAACATCTAATTCTTTCGTGAAATCGGCCTGAAATTGAGTTTCCTCATTAATCAGATCTCCAGGTCGGAAAGATTTCTTTGAAGCACGTCCCATAGATGGGTTTATAGTGTTTGACAAGGTATATTTGATTTCACTTTCACCCCGGCGTCCACTGAAATCGTAAGTGAGGCCATTATCCAGCTCACCACGGATTCCACCTACGATTGACATATCGGATAGCTCACCAAAAAATCTTGGGGTAAAACCGCCAGGATATTTTTCTAAGGGATCGTAAATGCCTCCATCCTTTTCCCGGAGTTGTTCAATCGTTCCATTTCTAGGGTAACGATAGAAGAAGCTGCCGTCTGATTCACTTTCGCGGTAATTTCCGAATGCATAGGCTTCAGTATCGTCATCAAGTTGATAACCGGCGTTGAAGAATAAGCTAACCGCTTCAGCATCGGGCTCACCCCAAGGCTGGACCACGTCGCCATAACCAGTGTTTGCAGCACCTTTGCCGGCCTTATAGCTAGCACTTTCAGTAAATGCAGCATAGGAGGCAGATGAGTTGTAACCTGCCAGAGCAGGGTCTGCGCAGAACCAAGAATTACAATATTCTACTCCACGGCTTGTAGCGTCTGCCTCATAAATCTCGCCTGAGATACTTAGGAAACCGTCCTCACCTAGAGGCAGTCCAATGTTACCAGTAATAGTGGTTTTCTCTCCGTCACCTGCGTCATACGCACCGCGGTCTATAGAAAGGCTTCCGCCTTCACTATTTTCCTTAAGGATGAAGTTAATTACACCTGCTATAGCATCAGAACCATATTGTGCTGAAGCGCCGTCTCGCAGAACTTCGAGACTTTGTATCGCAGAAGCTGGGATAGTGGCCATATCTGAATTCTGGGTACCGCTACCTCCTATGGTAACTAGTGCCGAGCGGTGACGGCGTTTCGAATTTACCAACACAAGAGTTTTGTCTGTTGGCAGTCCACGTAACTGCGCTGGTCGAATGAATGTACCTCCATCTGAGATCGGTTGCCGGCCTAAATTGAATGAAGGCACTAGCGTTCTTAAGATGTCGTTAGTATCGGTGTAAGAAACCGCTTCTAGGTCTTCAGCTGAAAACACGTCAATGGGCACGGGCGAATCGGATACTGTCCTAGGCCTTCCGCGAGCACCTGTAACGACGATTTCCTCAAGCCCATCCGCAGCTTCCTGACCGTGAACGACGGGAATGAATCCAGCCGGTACGAGCAGGCCTAGCGCTATGGCAGTAGGCAGCAGCTTGCTTGCCAAGTTTGGTCTTTTGTTCATTTACTTCCCCTTTGAAGCATTGTTTAAGATACTGAGCTTTGCTTTCAAGCTCTATTTTTTCAAAATTATAAACTCTTAACATCCTGCCAAAAGGCATTGAAATGAGAAGGGTTATATCTTGGTCGGGAGAATAGATTCCAACTAACCAAAAGTCCACCTAAATACGCAAAAACCCACCTAAAACAGCAAAAATCTGAACGATCGCTCTATAATGATAATCATTTGCATTTAGCTTGCGAAAACACTTATTTTTAGAGCTCTAGAAGCCGGTCCTTTATCGTCCTTTTTAGGCATTTATTGAGGCATGATTATCGTTTATTAGGTATGGGATTTGGTGTGCAAGCATTGAAATTATCGGCTTTCCGGATATATAGTGGTTTATCAAGGCCAGTAACGCATGATGTGGGATATTTGAACTTATTTACGAAAAAAGTGAGAAATTGTATTATTTGCAATGTTATCTATTATGGAGTCTAGTCGACCTGACCATTCAAAGGAGAGAAAAATGGCCGAGAAATTAAATTCTGGGGATCTTTTCCCGTCTTTGGCACTAAAAGTTGTCGGCGGCGAGAATCTAAGCCTCCCTGATGATCTTGAATCCCCGATGACGGTGGTGCTTTTCTATCGAGGACACTGGTGACCCTATTGTCGCCGGCTTTTGGCTGGCTATGAAGAGCGCCGTGCTGCGTTTCAGGAACTAGGGGTTTCAATTATCGCTGGAACTGTAGACGATGAAGGAAAAACAGCAGAAATCGCCGCGAATCTTCAATTTCCTGTAGCTTTCGGTATGACTCGAGAAGACGGTGATCGTATCGGCGCCTGGTGGGAAACACGTCGGGACCATATACAGCCTAGTGAGTTTGTTCTGTCAAGAAGTGGCAAGGTGTTGTTTTCGACGTATAGTAATTCGCCTGTCGGTAGGATGGATCCTGAAGAAACGCTAACTCTGATTAAATACTTGAATGAGCTTCGAACTAAGGCAAAAGGTGCGAACTGATACCTAGTATTGTATTAAATAGGCTTGTTATTAAAGAAATCAGGGAATCTAAACCGCTAAAGCATTTTAATCTTGATGTCGTATTGGTTGAATGAACCTTTATATGTTTTGCGGTCAAATTGGCATGTTACAGTTTGCTGTTAGTTTGACCTTACTCGCAAGTCACCTTGGATCGGAACTGTAATTTTTAGCCTTTTTTTAATTCTTCCAGCTGCTCCCAGCGTTGATAAGAATTCCTCAGCTCGCTCTGGTTGATTGCTATTTGTTGCAGGACATCTTCGACATTTATTTTAGGGTCTACGTAAAAATCTGGCAGTGCTATGAGTTCTTCCAGTCGCGACTGCTCTGCTTCCAGCTTTTCGATGAGTTTCGGTTGTTTGTCTAACTCTTTTTGTTCCATATAGGAAAGCTTTCTTGGTTTCTTTGCTGCTCTTGGTTGAGCTAAAGCAGTTTTTTTCTCAATGGCGACTGAATTATTCTCCTCGGATTCAGCTATGGCTAGCAGCTTACCTCCTTTTCGCGACCAATCACTGTAGCCACCGACATATTCATTAATCTTCCCGCTTCCTTCAAATACCATGAGCGATGTCACCACGTTGTCCATGAAGCGCCTATCATGACTTACCAACAGGACAGTACCTGTAAATTTGAGCAGAATATCTTCCAATAACTCGAGGGTTTCAATATCGAGATCGTTAGTCGGCTCATCTAAAACCAGAACATTTGCCGGTTTGCTAAATACTTTGGCCAGTATGGCTCGGTTTTGCTCACCACCGGATAAGGCCTTGGCGGGAGTTCTCACTCGGTCTGGAGTGAACAGAAATTCGCTTAGATAGCTGATAACGTGTTTTTGTTTACCATTTATTTCGATAAAATCTTGTCCATCACTGACGTTGTCGATCAGGTTTTTTTCCATGTCCAGGTGCTCACGGAGCTGATCGAAGTATGCTACTTCCATTTTTGTACCCAACTTAACTTTGCCTGTGTCAGGTGCTAACTCATTTAATAGAATTTTAAGTAAAGTAGATTTCCCCGCGCCATTTGCTCCAACAATACCTATACGATCACCACGAATGATTGTGGTAGAGAAATCTTTAATAACAATATTATCTTGGAAGGCATGACTTACGTGATCGAGTTCCGCCACAATCTTGCCGGAATTTTCAGATGTATTGACTTTTATCTTCGCTTTTCCTTGCAGATTTCGTCTGTCCCCTCGTTCTTTACGCATCGATTCCAATGCTCGAACTCGACCTTCGTTGCGTGTACGTCGAGCTTTAATGCCTTGTCGGATCCAGACTTCTTCTTCCGCAAGTTTCTTATCGAAAAGCCTGTTCGCGGTTTCTTCTGCAGCTAATTCTTGTTCCCTAAAGCGTAAAAAATGTTCAAAGCTGCCCTCAAATTGATAGATATGACCACGATCGATTTCAGCAATACCATTTACCACATTTTGTAAAAATGTCCGGTCGTGAGTTACCAAGAGTAATGCGCCTTGATAATCTTTTAGCTGTTTTTCCAACCATTCGATAGTAGGGATATCTAAGTGATTGGTAGGTTCATCTAAGAGCAGGCATTCAGGGTCTCGAACCAAGGCGCGGGCGAGGGCAACACGTTTGCGCCAGCCACCGGAGAGTTCAGACATGAGTTTATCAGCAGGTAAATCTAACTGAGTGATAACTGAGTCAACTCGCTGACCGAGACTCCAGCCCTGCTTAGCCTCCAATTGGTCCTGTACTCTTTCGAGTTCTGCTATGTCAGCATGTTCATAGTCGAGGGTAAGGTGATGATATTGCTTTAATAGGGAGCCAATCTCGGCTAAACCGTCAGCAACCATGTCATAGACTGTTTGCCCATCAGCCTCAGGAAGTGATTGTTCCAACCAAGTGACTTCAACTCCAGAACGCAGCCAACGTTCGCCACCATCCGGCGCTATCGAGCCTGCTATGATTTTCATCAGAGTAGTTTTGCCAGCCCCATTACGTCCTAAAAGACCGAATCGAGATCCTTTTTTCAGTATGAAATCTACTTCATCGAGGATGATGTGGGTGCCGAAATTTAGAGAAACTTTATCCAAACGAACAAGAGGCATAGAAAATTAGAGCGACTGAGAATTTTGGGCGCCCATTCTAACCGATAAGTGATAAGAAGATAGAAATCAAAAACTACGCGCTAGCAATTAATTATTCTGGTAGAGCAAAAACGAATAAGGTATGACCAACATTCCCAACCCCAGTATTCGCTCCTATGCCCAATTGACCCGCATGTTGCGCGGCAGCTTGGGTACCGCTGGGGGACAGAACTGCTATGTATTGCCGTCCATCTGCTGCGAATGAGATCGGAGCCATATCACTGGCGCCATTGAGAATAGTTTGCCATAAAGTCTTTCCAGTCCATTGATCGATAGCATAGAAGCGACGATTGGTGTCAGCAGCAAAGAGCAATCCGCCACCAGTAGTTAACATACCATATAGTGGTGCTTCTCTTTCGAGGCGCCAAAGAGTTTTTCCGGTCGTCACATCAATCGCTTCTGGTTGGCCAAGTTGGTTAGCTGGACTAGGCACAGTCGCTATGTATGAGGTGTTGTAGCCGGTATTGATTGAGGGCGTTAATGAGTTTACCCGCATAACAGAACACGGACCGTTAAATGCTGGTAAATAATAGGCGTTAGTTAATGGGCTGTATGCTCCTTGAGGAATTTGACGATTTTCTCGACAAATAGTTCTCTCATGACTTTCATCTGCAATCATAATGGCGTCGGGGTTGGTAATATAGGCGCCAGTTGTCCCATCATATCCAGAGATTACGTTCTGATAAGCGGTGGGTCGCGCATAAAGGAAAGTACCATCAGTTCGATCATAGGCGTAGAAGATCGCGTCTTTTGAAAACGAACCAATGACCAATTCGCGACTTTCAGTTGGGTCAATATTAGGCCGAATACCAAGGGCATTAGGTGGGTCAGGATTTAGAGGAACGTCGACTAAAATTCGATCATAGATGGAGTCATCATTCCACATGTCCGAATGATGTTGAGCCCACCAGACCAGCTCGCCAGTTCGGTAATCCAGAGCTACTGTAGACCCTTGATATAAACGGTCTGGCCACTCGCCATCGGTGCCTGCAAGGTCAGGCTGTTGGGGCGCACTAGAACCAATACCGAAGATAAATAGGCCTCTTTCACTATCGACTGCAGGAGTGTTCCATGGGGACATGTTTCGGCGTTGTTCGAGGGGGTAGATTTGGGGTTCATCTCCCCAAGTTTGATGCATGGGATCTTCAGTAGTGGGACTGGTGAACCATCGCCACAGTAAATCTCCATTGTCTGCATCATAGGCCGACATGTGGCAGGGCTCAGCGGATGTCCATGCGGTGCAATTATAAGGAACAGCAATTGAACCACCGAACACTACTGGTGCGCCGCTGGGCTGTTGGCCCTTTGTGTGGTCGGTCATTGCAGCTTCCCAAAGTAGTCGACCAGTACGAGGGTCCAATGCGAACAACATGCCATCTGTAGCATGCGAAATTAATTTGTCTTCGTAGATAAATACGCCGCGACCTCGATGAATAGTAAGTCGCGTATCACCTGCCAAAATATCGGGATGCAGGGGGCGTGCGTACTGCCAGATTAAATCACCACTGGAGGCATCATGTGCTGAATATTTTTCATCGGAATGACGCACATACATAATGCCGTCATAAACCGTTGGCTCGACCTGCATACCATTAGAGCCAGGCGCCGCGGGAGCAAAGGCCCAAGACCAAGCCAGCTGCAGTTCGCCTACATTATCTCGATTGATTTGAGTTAGTGGGCTATATCCCCAGTTTTCGTAGTTGCCACGCCACATCAGCCAATCTTGAGGGTCGGGGTTATTCAGCATTTCTTGCGTAATTGGTTGGAAGTCGAGTTCAGATGAAGCTTGTGGCCAGGCATTCATGCTTACGCACGTGACAAGTATTAGGAGGGCTTTAGCTTTTATTATATTTATTGAGATCATTATTGTTTCCGAATCTGGCAAAAGAACTAATAGACTATAGAAATCACGAAAAAAAATCTCATAAAAATAACAGGATAAAACAGGAAATTAATCTGTTAGTACCTTATGTCGTATTGTTATAGTGAATTAATAAATTAGAAGGCGGACATAATGAACTTCTTATGCAAAAAACGTTATTTAATAACTAAAATATTCTTCTCGTTGCTAGCACTGCTCTTTGTGCCAACAGAAGTATTGGCGCAGTCGACTTACGCCCCCAACATACTGCGGAGAGGCCCTGGATGCATTAAGTCGTAACTATGTTGATTGCCGTCGGCCAGAAGTTCCAAACCTAGGCGAGGTGCATTAGTACCACAGATTATAGATTATTGAGAGATGAATGATGGATGAACAACAAACTGGTCTCGATCAGGGCAACTTCTTCAAACGCACAATCGCTTCCGCCTTTGCCGACTTTCGGACGTGGAGCCTAATCAGGAATTCAAGGGTATTCTGGGGGTGACTTACATCTATAAATCTGCAGATCGTACCCGGGCATTTATGAAAATCTCACTTGCCGTGATAGCTATTTTTCTAGGTTTTCTTAGTTTCTCATTTGTCGTATTTGCTCAAGACGGTGTAAGCGAGTACTACATTTCGGCATTGGCTCCTAATGGTGGCAATGGTTCATTGGGTGCGCCTTTCAATTCTTTGAGGGATGCTGAATATATCTCCGATGAAGGTGACATATTATACCTAATTGGTAGTAGCAAGGTTTTAGATGGAGGGATTTCTCTTCGCACCGGACAGAAGCTATTGGGAGTCAATCGAGAGGGACGATTAATCACTGAATCGGTTGATAGGGTAAAGCTTACTAATACCACTGACTACCAGGCTGGAATCATTGTTCAATTAGCAGGTGAAAATGAAGTTGCAGGTATCCACTTTTTAGATATGCGTGGTTATGGTATTGCAGGCGCCAATACGAATTATTCTGGCACATTTATTCACCACAATAGTTTTTCAGGTAATGCCGAGAATCATATAGTTGATGAGCGCGGTTTGGTTTATTCAATTAGTTTAAATGCTATAGCGGGGACTATTGAGAATGTGCGAGTTGAAGATAGTGAATTCTTTGATGGTTTTGATCTTGGTGCTATACGTGTTTTTCATTCCGGTGCGAGCATTGGTGATTACCATTTTCAGAGAAATAGCTTTTCGGAATTAGGCGGCCGTGCTTATTTTATTCGTACACGTGAGACCAGTAAAGTTACCACCATTATATTGGATTCAAAGGCTAATAACCTTGGTCATGGAGATAGAAACTCTGACAGCATTATTCCCTATCTTATGGGCCAGTCAGAGCAAGAGATGTTGGTGCAAAATTATAAATTTGAAAACTCCAAAGGAGTTGGAAGTGTCTCTAATACTGGAATAGAATCGTATATGTTTGGTGACCCTCGAGCTGATAAGGCAAATTGGTGCACATCTTGTAAGTTAAAATTCAGAATAATTGATACGGTTATTAAAAGTGCCGCTTCAGACCCTATTCAGTTCTCTAATGCAGGGACAAATTCGGAGCTGGATTTAGAAATCAGAAACACGCAGATTATAGGCGGGGACCCGCGTCAGGGTGGGGGAGGAATTTCGGTTAATTACCAACCAATCGAGAATAGTGGCGCAAAAATGTCTCTGCTGGTAGAGAATACTGATATCGTAGGGACAAGTGGCTATGGCTTTTCATTTAATAATC
>CAWKZI010000049.1:0-9762 GCA_963854365.1 Gammaproteobacteria bacterium | reverse complement strand
ATGACTTGTCTGAAGTTGAAAAAAATAAGGTCTGGTTCATTCATATGAATCACACTAATCCTCTGTTAGACCCAAACAGCGAAGAAAGCAAACAAGTTTTGAGAGCGGGCTTTAATATTGCCACTGAAGGTATTAGGCTGCCCCTGTAAATACATAAAGATTTCAAAATGCGCCAATAAACCCTCATGAAATCTTATAATAAATTAAAGGCGAGGATTTAGAATTGGAAAATCTACAATTCACTTTTTTAAACAACGCCACTCCATTTCTTCTTGTTCTAGTCAGCAAGAGAAGATTGCTGTGCTCAGCTTTTTTGTTACTTCTCATTAGCTGCACCAGTTCGCCATTAGACAGACGTCAGGTAGTTATTTTTTCTGAAGCAGAAATGGTTCAACAGGGTGAAAATCTGTACCGACAGATACAACAGGAAGAAGAAATCTCCACTGATTCCAGAAATACCCAATACGTGCAATGTGTTGCCGACCATGTAATTGCAGCACTGGATGAGCGGCAAAGAGTGAATTATTTCTGGGAAATCACTGTTTTTGAAAGTGAACAAGCCAATGCATTCGCTCTACCCGGCGGTAAAATTGGCGTCTATAGTGGATTGTTGAGCGTGGCGCAAAACCAACATCAATTAGCGGCGGTTATGGCCCATGAAGTAGGTCATGTTTTAGCCAATCATAGCAACGAACGTGCTAGTCAATCCACAATTCGCAACATAGGAGTCGCTGCTGCACAAACACTCGGTATTTCCAATTCAACATTGAAGGCTCTGGATCTCGGGACTCAATTCGGCTTATTTCTTCCTTTTAGTCGAATTCAAGAAAGCGAAGCAGATTCTCTCGGAGTATTTCTCATGGCCAATGCAGGGTTTGATCCCATGGAAAGTATCACTCTCTGGCAAAACATGAATGCTATTAGTGGATCGAGAAGTCCTGAACTACTATCAACCCATCCTTCTCCTCGTTCCCGAATGGCTGAACTTCGAAGTCTAATGAGCTCTGCATTACAATTGCAGCAAACTGCAACCTCCAAAGGCTTAAACCCGGACTGCCTGACTTACATCTAGTCCTAAGGAAATTTTTCTTATTCAGAACCAACATATTTCTTCTCTACTATTACATTAAATGCAGATTTGTAATAACTTCACGAGTACATAAATATATCAGGAATCCATTAGTGTATTATCGATCAAGCGCTTTTTTAGTACTGAGTTTAGTCCTTTTCTGCAGCCATCTAGCAGCTCAGAATCAGCCTAATTTTATTATCGTGATGGCGGATGATTTGGGCTATGGAGACTTGGGTGTTTATGGCTCGAGCTTAATCAGTACACCACATCTGGATCAGATGGCTGCAGAAGGAATCCGCCTCGATTCTTTCTATTCCAGCGCCAATGTCTGCACCGCCGCTCGAGGTGGTTTACTCACCGGACGTTATCCAGTGCGGCTTGACCTAGTTGCAGATGTAGCACGCTCAACCAATGAGATCCATCTTTCTCACGATGAAATCACCATTGCAGAAGCGTTGAAGAACGAGGGCTATAACACCGCTATCTTCGGTAAATGGCATCTAGGTAGTCGCCAAGAGTGGGGCCCTATGGATCACGGCTTTGACGAATTCTACGGAGTTCTTCACAGTAACGACATGACTCCATTCGAACTTTATCGTGATAGCCAAGTCATTGAATCACCAGTGGACCAGTCCACTTTAACCCAACGCTATACTGCAGAAGCTTTGCGGTTTATCGAAGACAACGAAGGTAATCCTTTTTTCCTTTATCTACCCCATAGTTTTCCCCATGTACCACTGTTTGTCTCTGAAGAATTTGAAGGCCAATCCGATGCAGGTCTTTATGGCGACGTAGTAGAGACTATTGATTGGAGTATGGGAGAGATTATTGCCAAGGTTAAAGAGCTTGGGCTGGATGAAAACACTTTGATCATCTTCACCTCGGACAATGGACCCTGGTTCGAAGGGAGCTCAGGCCCGCTAAGAGATCGCAAAGGCAGTTCATGGGAAGGTGGTCTGCGAGTTCCATTTATTGCTCACTGGCCGTCAACTATTCCTGCTGGTTCCGTTTCTGACGAGCCTGCTATGAACATTGATGTTTTCCCGACCTTATTCGAGTTGGCCAGTGGTGGCACTCCATTTAGATCAGCAATTGATGGTAAAAATATTTTCTCTTTGCTAACAACCGGAGCTTCAACACCGCATGAGGCTTTGTATCTTTTTAACAACGATAGAATTGCTGGTGTACGGATGGGAAAATGGAAACTGGTAGTAGAATCTTTCTATCGTGGCGCCCTTCCTAGTTTCGATAATCCACAATCCTACTATGGCCCTTCTGGCTTACTGTTCGACTTAGAAAAAGACCCTACAGAAACTTACAGTTATACCAGAGAGAACCCAGAAGTAATTAAAAAATTGCGGGATCTTTTAGAAGACGCTCAGAAAGACTTCAAAGCTTCCGTATTGCCGCAAATGTGGAATCGACTATAATTTATAAAACTTATCGATTGTGTATTAATTCAATTTATGTAAGAAAATCATTCATTAAAAAAAGGCAGAGTTATAAAGCATAATGAAAACTATAAAAGGCCCAGCAATATTTCTGGCACAGTTTGCAGATGACGAATCTCCTTTTAATTCACTAAATGAAATTGGTGCTTGGGCTGCCAAACTTGGCTTTACAGCAGTGCAGATTCCAAGTTGGGATGAGCGCTTATTTGATTTGAAGACAGCAGCTGAAAGTCAAACATACTGCGACGAAGTTAAAGGAATCTTGGCTCAACATGATATTGAGATCACCGAACTATCCACTCATCTCCAAGGTCAGTTAGTTGCGGTGCATCCTGCCTATGATGAAATGTTCGACGGTTTTGCCGCACCTGAGGTTCGAGGAAACCCTACCGCGCGCCAACATTGGGCTGTGCAACAAGTAATGTATGCGGCAAAAGCCTCGCAAAACTTAGGCCTCACAGCCCATGCTAGTTTTTCTGGAGCGCTGGCCTGGCCCTATCTCTACCCCTGGCCCCAACGCACTGCAGGACTGATAGAAACTGCCTTTGACGAATTAGCAAAGCGTTGGCTGCCGATTCTCGATACGTTCGAAGACGCAGGAGTCGATATCGGCTTTGAGATTCATCCCGGCGAGGATCTGCATGACGGAATTACCTTCGAAATGTTCTTAGAGCGAGTAAATAATCACCCTCGCTGCAATATTTTGTTCGACCCCAGTCACTTGATTTTACAGCAATTGGACTATCTTGCCTTTTTAGATGAGTACAAAGAGCGGATTAAATTGGTTCATATAAAAGATGGTGAGTTCAAGCCTACCGCCAAGCAAGGCGTGTATGGTGGCTATCAATCATGGGTGGATCGAGCTGGCAGGTTCCGTTCTCTCGGTGATGGACAGGTAGATTTTAAAGGCATCTTTTCAAAACTCGCCACCAATGATTTTGATGGATGGGCAGTACTGGAATGGGAATGCTGTTTAAAACACCAGGAAGATGGCGCAAGAGAGGGCGCAGAATTCATTCGCGATCATATTATTCGAGTAACAGACAAAGCCTTTGATGACTTTGCCAGCTCAACAGCTGATGAAGCAGCGAATCGACGCATCCTAGGGATTTGATAGAAGAGACCTAAATTAATAGCAGAGTTTTAAATTGCATCCGCAGCGTTCGATTTGACGCATAGCTTTGATTTAAGCTTTCGATATAACCACCAATTTTCGAGTGATCGAGACATTAAGAGACATTACTTCATGACAGCGGCAAGAATTAGATTAGGTATGGTAGGTGGAGGACAAGGTGCTTTTATTGGTGAAGTGCATCGGATAGCTGCACGTTTAGACAATCATTATGAATTAGTAGCAGGCGCACTAAGCAGCGACGCTAGTCGAGCTGCAGCATCAGCGGAAGACTTAGGCATAGCAGCAAATCGGTCTTACGCGAATTATGCTGAAATGGCAAAAAAAGAAGCGACAAATAAAGATGGAATTGAAGTTGTAGCTATCGTAACTCCAAATCATCTTCACTTTCCAATCGCGAAAGCTTTTTTGGAAGCAGGTATCCACGTAATTTGTGATAAGCCCCTCACGTCTTCCATTGAAGATGCTGAATCTCTAGTCAGTTTAGTTGAAAAATCACAGTTATTGTTTGCAGTTACCTATAACTACAGCGGCTACCCCATGGTTCGTCAGGCAAGAGAGATGATCAAGAATGGCGACCTCGGCGCGATACGTGTCGTGCAGTTAGAATATGCCCAAGACTGGCTGGCCACTAATATAGAAGCTAGCGGTCAGAAACAAGCGACCTGGCGAGTCGATCCGAATCGAGCAGGTTCCGGCGGATCTATTGGCGATATAGGAACTCATGCCTATCACCTCGCTGAGTTTGTCACCGGGCTCGAGGCGAAATCGATATTGGCCGACCTAGATTCCTTCGGTGAAGGACGAAGCCTCGATGACAACGCGCACATTCTCCTGCATTACAGTAATGGCGCCAAAGGCATGCTTTGGGCAAGTCAAATTGCAAGCGGTAAAGAGAACGGACTGCAGGTCAGAATCTTTGGTGAAAAAGGTAGCCTAGAATGGGCACAAGAAAACCCCAACTATTTACAGTATTCACCGCTGGGTGCCGCGGCACAAACATTGAGCCGCGGTGGTGCGGCTGCTGGCGACGGTTCCAATGCTCTCACCCGTATACCAGCTGGTCACCCAGAAGGTTATCTTGAAGGATTTGCAAATCTCTATAAAGAAATCGCTGTAGAGATTATCGCCAGGCGTCACAAAGAAACCAGCACTAGCACTTCACTTATTCCCTCAGTCCATGACGGACTTCGGGGTATGCGCTTTGTCGATAAAGCAGTTTCATCCAATCGTGCTGGCTCTGTGTGGAAGACTTTAGATTAAGTACTTATTTGAAGTCGAATTTGGAACAAGAATCATTGGAGAGCTATTGGGCTATTGGGCTATAGTAGTGCTTATCTTTGAAGGAGAATTAATGTGAGCAAAAATTTATCCAGGCGCAGATTCTTGCAATCCAGCGCAATTGTCAGCGCTATGGCGAGCAATCCTTGGGGTTTGGTTTCAGCGCAGTCCCGTCGCGTTGAACGTGTTGGACTGCAACTTTACACGTTGCGAACAGCAATGGCCGAGGATTTTGAAGGCACCCTCGCAAAAGTTGCTGAGCTTGGCTACAAAGAGATGGAATTTGCTGGCTACCATGGAAGAAGCCCTGCGGAAGTGCGGCGCATCCTCGATGGCTTAGGGATGACATCCCCGGCTGCTCACATTCAATTAGCAGCAATTAGAAATAATCTAGAAGGCGAGATTGAGGCTGCAGCTACGCTAGGACAAAAATATGTTGTAGTGCCAGCAGTGCCCGGTGATGAACGTGGCTACGATGACTTCCTAAGACACGCAGAAACTTTAAACCGCGCTGGAGTCGCCGCTAAAGCCGTCGGACTAAAAATGGGATATCACAATCATAGTTTTGAATTTGAAGTCCAAAGCGGCGGTGAAACTGGCTACGGAGCACTACTTAGGCTTTGCGAGGAAGATTTGGTTTCATTTGAATTAGATTTGTTCTGGGCAGTTAATGCCGGTCAAAGCCCCACTGATATTTTTGCAGCTAATCCAGGACGCTTTCAAATGGTTCACGTTAAAGACCGCGCCAGTGATGGCGCAATGGTCGATGTTGGTAGCGGCTTAATCGACTTTGCGGAGATTTTTAGTCACTCCGATGCTGCAGGGATCGAACACTACTTTGTTGAACATGATACACCTGGTGATGGCATTCGTTCAGTGTCGAATAGTATTAGTGCTATCAATGCGATCCGGTTCTAGGGCATAGGCTCTACTTCCTATTGGAAATTCCTACTTCTTCCAATCATGCAGAGTCTCTGAGCCAGCGCTGCCTAGAGTAGAACTATCTAAAATTAGCAACAAAAAGAGTACAAGATGGCCGAAGAGCAGTATGACGTAATCATTGTGGGTTCTGGTGCAGGTGGCGGCATGGCGACCTATCAATTGGCCAATGCAGGTTTGAAAGTTGCTTTAATAGAAGCGGGTGATTATTACGATCCTGCTGCAGATGAACAGCGCACTCAACTGCGTTATCCGTGGGAATCTCCCCGTCGCGGAGCTAGTACTCGTCGCCGACCCTTCGGCGATTATAATTCCTGCATCGGTGGCTGGGATTTAGATGGCGAACCTTATACTCAGAAAGGCGACACAGACTTTATGTGGTGGCGCGGCCGCATGCTCGGCGGGCGCACTAATCATTGGGGCCGAATAGCTCTGCGTTTTGGTCCATTGGATTTTAGGAGAAAAGACATCGATGGGCTTGGTGACAATTGGCCCATCGGCTATGAAGACATCAAACCTTATTATGACAAAGTTGATAAATTAGTTGGTGTTTTTGGCAGCAATGAGGGTTTGCCAAACGATCCTGATGGATTCTTCCTCCCTGCGCCAAAACCCCGTTTACATGAACTGTACTTCATAGAAGGAGCAAGAAAATCCGGTGTGCCGGTTATCCCTGCTCGAAAATCCATGCTAACAAAACGTCTAAATAATGAACGTGGCATTTGTTTTTACTGTGGTCAATGCAGTCGCGCTTGCGGTATTCATGCAGATTTTTCATCAAGCACTGCATTGGTCTATCCAGCTTTGAATGGTGGCCAAGTGGATCTTTTTACCAACTCCATGGTTCGCGAAGTCACCACCAACAGCGAAGGGCTTGCCACTGGTGTTTCTTATATCAATAAAAAAGACTTAAAAGAATATGAGATGAAAGGGCGTATTGTCGTCTTGGCTGCGTCTGCTTGCAGTAGCGCACGCATCTTATTAAATTCAAAAAGTTCACAGCATGAAAATGGCCTGGGTAACAGTAGCGATCATGTTGGACGTTATCTCCATGATTCAACTGGCGCTAGCCGTGCCGCGTTTCTTCCAGATCTAATGGATCGGGATATTTACAATGAAGATGGTGTAGGTGGTATGCATGTCTATACTCCTTGGTGGCTTGATAATGCAACGCTCGATTTTCCTCGAGGCTATCATTTGGAAATTGGCGGTGGCATGGGCATGCCCTCATACGGATTCGGCTTTGCAGCTAATCAATATAATGAGTTTCTTGGCGAACGAGTTGGCGGCTATGGCAACCAATTACGAGATGATGTGAGAAAATTCTATGGGGCTCGTTTAAGTATTGCGTGCCGTGGTGAAAGCGTTCCACAGTATACCAATCGCTGCGAGATTGATCCGACAATGGTGGATGAATGGGGCATCCCTGTTTTGCGCTTCGACTACAAATGGACAGACTACGAAATATTACAAGCACGACATATGCAAGACAGTATGGAAGATCTCTTACAGGCCTCGGGCGGAATAGTTTTGGGTGACAAGCCAAAGGCAGACCAAGAGTACGGACTTACTAAGCCGGGTGAAATCATTCATGAAGTAGGCACAACACGAATGGGCGACAATCCCACCACATCGGTAACTAACCAATTCGGCCAACTCAACGATGTAAATAATGTATTTGTAGCTGATGCAGGAACCTTTGTCTCCCAAGCAGACAAGAACCCAACCTGGACCATTATGGCCTTGTCTTGGCGTACTTCTGATTACATTATCGAGCAAATGAAACAACAGAATTTATAGTTCATAGGACCAATAAAAAGAGGTAAATAAGCGGCATGAAAAGAAGAGACACTCTTAAATCACTTTTATTGGGCCCGCTCGCCAGTAGTGTGATTGCCTCGACTGCATGTTCGGTTAACCATGCCACTAACAACCGCAACAAAAAGAATCAGATAAATTGGACATCGCTGCCTACTAGTTATTCCTATGGTCGTACAGAAATTGAAAAACAAGCAGATACCGAGCTTTTTTCCGAGACTTATTTTAGAGAACATGAATTAATTACTATCGCCATTCTCTGTGACATCATTCTTCCTAATGAACATCCTAACGGTGGCGCGCTAGATGCTGGACTGCCTGACTTCGTTGAATTTATCGTTAAAGATCGCGAGCGTTATAAACTTCCAGTTCGCGGCGGTATAGCCTGGCTAGATAGCCGTGCAATCGAGAAATACAATGCTGACTTTATCAATATTACTGAAGGTCAACGTTTGTCTCTTTGTAACGAGATTGCCTACCCAGATGTAAATACCCCTGAGTTGCAACCAGGCATTAGTTTCTTTAGCCTTATGCGTGACTTAACAGTGACAGGTTACTATACCACTGCATTAGGATTAGCTGACCTAGGTTATAAAGGAAATACACCCAATATCTGGGATGGTGTTCCAGAAGAAGTTTTAAGAAAACATCATAAGAGCTACGAAGCTGAGTGGCTAGAAAAGTGTGTCGACAATTCACGCAGAGAAATTATTGCTGAATGGGACGATGATATGAATTTAATTACCTAGCTTAAAATATTTCCTAACGAGAGATCACGATGAAAGGTTCTACTCCAAATCTGAATCAATTAGGCTTGCTGTTAGCAGCTGCACTTATCTTCCCTATTATGGTACCCATTGTTTCGGCACAATTGCCAGACTATGAGCAAGTTTTTGAGCCTGTGCCAGAATTGGTAAGAAGTGTTAGCAATTCCGCAGCACCTTCTGATGCCATTATCTTATTTGATGGTTCAAATATGGACGCTTGGGAGAACTCGAGTGATGGCAGTGCTGTTGGGTGGGATATAGAGGACAATGCCGTTACAGTAAACGGTACTGGCACTATAAAATCTAAACAAACTTTTGGAGATCTTCAACTGCATCTTGAATGGCGGGTAACTGAAGTGATTCAGGGTCAAAGCCAATCAAGGGGTAATAGTGGAATCTTTTTACATTCGCTGTTCGAAATTCAAATCTTGGACAGCTGGGAAAATCCAACATATGTTAACGGCCAAACCGGCTCAGTTTATCTACAATACCCTCCTCTCGTAAACGTCGCTAAAAAGCCTGGGGAGTGGCAGAGTTACGACATCTTCTTTACTGCACCGATCTATTTAGACAGCGGCACCCTCGATACTCCTGCCTACGTGACCATTATCCACAATGGTATCTTGGTACAGAATCACGTGAAAATCCTCGGCTCCACTTTTACTCCAGGCCCCGAATACAACCCCGTTTGCACACCGTATTCATTTGAAGAGAAACAGGCTTGCGATGGAAACATGCCATTATTACTGCAAGATCACGGACAAGTTGTTTCTTATCGAAATATTTGGCTGAGAGAAATCTAACTCTCATCGCAAAACTTCATCTAAAAATAGTAAAGTATATACTTTACTATTTTTTAAAAATCCAAGAACAAAGGACATTTCTTTGAAGAAAAACAGAAACCACGGTAAGAAATTCACGATCGAAGAGCGCACATTATTTCAATTAGCTTCTTAAAATACACTATATATAGTGTATTTTTCTCATCAGCAAAACAATCTGATGTATATCTTATGATTTTTCAAGATTAAAATACTGCTTACTTGTGCTTCTTATCTGTGTTTAGTGGCTCCTTTAGTTTCTATGGCTTGTGCAGGGCAAAGCTTGTGTAGGGCAAGGATTCTCTTCGAGATCCAATTTTATGTCCATTTTTGTGGTAAAAAAATGGGAAAGCCAATCATGACTTTCCCATTCTGTTAATTAATTCTTATCGCTGTTGATCTAATAAATACTCAATCGAAGAGTTTTCTACTATGACCTCTTCTCCAACTGAACAGCGCGAGCGACAATCGAATACTCTTT
>CAWKZI010000048.1:0-9791 GCA_963854365.1 Gammaproteobacteria bacterium | reverse complement strand
AGCACTAGTGGGCTACCAAAAAATATGCGATATAGTGTGCTACTGAAAAGTCTTAAAACTAATAATCAGAATACATAAATAAAACAATGCCGATTCACCGACTTCTTAAGCAGCTGTGGCGAGAATAAATTATGGGAAAATTGCAACTTATACTCTGCGCTTTGTTTTTATACTCATCTCTTGGAAATGCCCAAACTACGAATGCCCCGGCTGCGCCGACCGGTCAAGCTGCGGATATATCCTTAATTGAAATCTTGGAAGCGGCTAGTCAGCTTCGCAATAATGGCCTGGCCACTAACAGATTATTGGAAGGAGGGATCTTGAGCATTAACGTGAGGCATATTCAAGGGGCGGAAACCGCACTGCAGCATGGCAATATCACTGAAGTTTGGGTGGTGCGCGAGGGTCTCGCTGTACTATCTACCGGTGGAACGATCGTAGACAGGGAAGCTGGGGCCGGCCCTGGCGATTTTCGCGGAAGTGCCATTCAAGGGGGCTTTGAAAGGACTATTAAAGCTGGCGATCTTGTATACATTCCAACCGGCGTGCCCCACGGAATCAAAGAAACCGAATCTATTGTTTACTTAAACATTCGCTTCGAATTGAGAGAACCTGACTAGTAGTCAGCTTATTACCCTTACCATTTATTACGTAGTTCCCGCAATGCAACGAAAACAGTTAAAGGATCGGGTTCGTCTTCCATATTCGGGAACTCTGCTTTCAGAGCCGCAATCACTGATGGGTTTTGTAATCGAAAGAAGGTATTAATCTCTTTCTCTAAGCCAAAAGTAGATACCAGAGCGGTTTCTGGATTTTGGTCTTTAATTTCAGCTAGCAAAGCTTCTGCCCGAGCATTATCTGGCTCTCGCGAGAGAGTGAATTCCAAGTTGTTTGTGATGTAATCGTGTCCTGGATAAATTTTTGTGTTGTCTGCAAGCTGAGAGAGTTGGCTGGCAAAGGTTTCATAAAGCTCATGAGGGTGACCTCCGTTGTGGCAATTGCCCGCGCCCGCATTAAATAGAGTATCACCACTAAACAATCCCGGTTCGTCAGTTTGTGAAAGCAGACATACGTGGGACATGGTATGTCCAGGTGTGTCTAACGCGAGTAGCTCAACTGTTTTGCCTACTTTAACTACATCTCCAGCAGCTAATCCTACATCTACTCCAGCAATCGTGTCGCGCGCGTTTTCGTGAGCAAGTAACTTCGCCCCGGTCGCCGCGATGACGCTCTTATTTCCGCCGGTATGGTCGCCATGTTCGTGCGTATTAAGAACTTGGGTTATTGTCCAACCATTATCTTTAGCAGTTCGAAGACATTTCTCATGATCCAAAGGATCAACTGCTAAGGTTTCGCCACTTTCAGGGCAGACAATCAGATAGTTAAAATTTCGATAGGCATTCCCAGTCCAGATCTGCTCAACAATCATAATTTGGCCTCAGTTAGTTGTTTAAATAACATTCAACATTGCGTGTTGACTTAATAATACACATATCTCTGGCAAGAAGTTTAATATCGGACCAATTAGTCCTATTTACGGTCATGATAAAAGTCATTGAGCTATCTTTGAGAGAGAGTGCCCCAGGTTGTCTTTATTAATTCGATTCTGCGTATTCCCATTTGTTCTTTGACGTGGATAATGTGCCTCGCAATATCTCAGATCAAATGATTAATAGGCAAGGATTAGAAATATGGAATTCGAAACATTAGTAAACACGCGACGCAGCGTTCGTGGTTATAAAACGGATCCAGTTCCACGTGAACTCATTGAAGAAATTATTCAAGTCGCTAAGGGCGCGCCGTCTTCCATGAACACTCAACCTTGGAATCTCTATGTAGTTACCGGCGAGCCGCTCGATAAGATACGCCGAGGCAATACAGAGAGGATGCTCGCAGGAGTGAAGCCTCAGCGAGATTTTCCTACTAAAGAAGCCTATGAAGGAATTCATCGTCAGCGCCAGATTGAAATCGCAGTTCAATTATTTGAAGCAATGGGTATAGAGCGGGATGATAAAGAAAGGCGTATGGATTGGGTTATGCGGGGTTTTCGCCAATTCGATGCGCCAGTTTCTGTTGTACTGACCTACGACAAAATTCTTGAACCTGCGGCAATTGGTCAATTTGATCTAGGAGCTATATCCTATGCCCTCTGCCTTGCTGCTTGGGAGCGGGGGTTAGGCACGGTCATCAATGGGCAAGGAGTAATGCAAACGCCTGTAGTAAGAGAGCACGCAAAAATTCCAGATGACCAAAATATCCTTACCTGCATCGCTATGGGTTATCCGAATGATGAATTTTCCGCAAATTCCGTTAAATCTCGCCGAGCGGAGATTGGAGACTTCGCTCATTTCGTTGGGTTTGATTAGTTAGAGTGAATGCCAGATTTCCGGAATCATTGAGAATGCGTTACTATTTAGTCAGCATTTGATAGTGGGTTAGTACACAAGTTGAATACAGAATAGACGATTAACTTTACAGACGATTAATAGATAAAACAGATGATAGATCTGTAACCGGAGAGAAATCATGAGATTAATCAAAACCTTGCTCGGCCTCGCTCCACTAGCTCTGCTGGCAAGCCATTCTACTTTGATGGCGCAAGCTGCGGATGAATTGGTATATAACGGCGAGATAGGTCGCATATTCAATGAGAATTGCGTGGTCTGTCATCAGGAAGGTGGAATTGGGCCTATGCAATTCGAGACCTACGATCAGATTCGTCCTTGGGCACCTTTGATTCAATATAAAGTTGCTAATCGGGAAATGCCTCCTTATGCCTATGATCAACACATAGGTGTGCAGGACCTGATCGGCGATTGGCGTATGGAACAAGATGATATTGACAAGGTCGTGGCCTGGGTTAATGCAGGTTCACCGTTAGGAGATCCCGAGAAAGCTCTCCCACGCCCGGATTTGAAAGACCCCGATGAGTGGAATTTCGCTGCGGATTTGGGCCAACCTGATTTGATAGTACCTTCTGTCTCTATGGACATTCCTGCCAATGGCAATGATCTTTGGAGTAATCACTACGTTTCAAGCGGCTTGTCTATTGATCGTTGCATCAAAGCGGTTCAAGTAAAGCCGCGCGGCGATGCTCGTGCTGTTGTTCACCATGCCAATTCTTCAGTTGAAGTATTAAAAGAAGATGGCGTTAGAGAGCGTTACGGTATGCTTACCGAATATGCGATGGGTAAATGGGGCGAACAAGTTCCAGAAGGCGTTTGTCGGACATTGCCTGCCGAAGCAGAAATTCGTTGGAGTATTCACATGTTTCCTGGTGGGGTAGGCGCTACGGCTGAAGGCGAAATGATTGAAGATAATGTTGTGGAAATAGGTCTGTGGTTTCATGAAGAAGGCTATGAACTAGGGAATGAAGTCTACAAGCAGGATTTAGCTCAGTACAATATTCAGTTTGAAGGAGCTCTAGAACGCAATGCAAACATGGTGATTCCACCGAACAGTCATAGTATGACTCAGGGTTTTCACTCATTCGACCACCCTGTACGAATCGATAGCTTTCAGCCTCATGGTCATCTGAGAATGAATGCTGCTTCTTTTGAAATTTTCTACCCGGAAACTGGGCGTACTGAAGAAATAAGCCAAGTTTCAAATTGGAGTGCTACTTGGCATCACAGCCACATCTATGAGCCGGATAGCGCGCCTCTGGTTCCTGCCGGAGCCGTATTGGTGTTGAAACAGTGGTATGACAACACAGCTAACAATCCGAACAATCCAGACCCTGATATGTGGGTTGTTGGTGGCAGTCGAACTGGTGACGAAATGTCTCACGCCTGGCTAGCAGTAACTCATCTCGACGAAGAGGGCTATGAGCGAATATTGGCAGAACGCAAAGAGAAACATCAGCGCTCGCTCGCTGGCAACGACTAAGTGGTTTGTTAAAAAGCTAAGAATAAAAAAGGCCAGGTACGAGTATTACTTGGCTTTTTTTTGAGAAAAATTTTCGTTAGCAGATTGTCATTATAGAATTGGCCGATCAATTAAGAGCACCTCTAAAAATTTCCTTACGTTGATTGTAAACTTTTAGTTTAGATAAGACGTTCTGGGTTTCGGCTTACTCTTCATGGTCGCCATCTTTTTGTAGCAAAATATTCTTGGTTTTCCTCCGAGACCTTACTGAAGGCGACTAGTGCACTGATCCCGAATGATAAATCGATTATCATAGCGAAACAGGCTAAAAAGTAGAGTAATAACTCATGATAAAAGTAATCCCTGTCGATGCCCCTTGTGGAGCAGTAATAACGGGCGTTGATTTATCATCAAAAATTTCTGAAAAGATCACGATTAATATTCGCCAAGCTTGGTTGCAGCACCATGTCTTGGTGTTTCCAGAGCAGGTACTGAATTCAGACGACCTTGAGCGATTTACGCTAAGCTTCGGCAATTTCGGAGAAGATCCCTTCTTTGACCCCATTAAAGATCACAATCACATAGCGGCTATAAGGCGCGATGCGAACGAAAAAACCTCTCTTTTTGCTGAGAACTGGCATACCGATTGGAGCTTCCAGGCTAAGCCACCAATTGGTACTTGCTTATATGGCATTAAGATTCCCCCAGTCGGCGGGGATACGCTTTTTGCAAATCAACATAAAGCCTATGATGAGCTTCCTGCTGCGCTTAAGAGCAAAGTTAAAGATCTCACAGCCATTCATTCAGCTGTTTCTGCCTATTCTCCTGAAGGTGTTTACAGCGACAAAAAAGAACAAAATGAAGGGCGCAGTATGGATATTGTTGTTTCAGACGAAGCCAATAAAACTCAGACTCATCCGCTAATTCTGCCTCATACCGAAACCGGTAAGTTGGCAATCTATTCAACAGCAGGATATATCCAAGGATTCGAAGAACTTGAATCGTATGAGAGTAAACAGCTTTTGGTTGAGCTTAGTAACTATCAGAGCTCGCCACAGTTTGTCTATCGTCACAAGTGGGAAAAAAACATGTTAGTGATGTGGGATAACCGCAGTGTATTGCACAAAGCAACGGGTGGTTATGACGGATATGATCGGCTTTTGCATCGCACTACAATCTCTCAATTTGGATAAGGAAGTTATTCTGAAGAGCAATTTAGTTCTAGAGTGCAAGAATATCTTAATAATGGCAGTATCTAGCTTCAAGTATTGATTTTTTGAATGGATGTCTAAATGTCACGAACAATTTCTAAATCTCGACGGAATTTTCTAAAAACTGCAAGTGTGGTAACTGGAGCTGCGGGCCTTGGCGCATGTGCCAGTTCAGAACCTTTGGATATTGCCACGCATAAATTCACTCCCAGTTTTTATCCTAAACATAATGAACGAACCAAAGGCTGGATGCGTTTTATGTGGCAAAAGGCAACCACTGAAGATGATTGGGGATATAGTGAAAATATTGCCCGCCCCTGGGGAATTAATTTGCCCCGGGGTGAGATTGACTGGACAGATGATGGGAAAGGCCCGCATCCATGGTGGGACCAATATACCTCGGCCCCCATGCTGAGCTATCCTCGTTTTGATCTCGCAGATTCCAGTTTCCCAATAATGCTTATGGCGGATCAAACTCCAGCATGGCGAGAAGTCTATACGCGTATTATTGATGAGCTGGCGACAAGGCATACGTCTTACTGGGCTGCTATTGATTGGAATACCTTTATAGGCCCAAGTCCTGACCGCGAAAACTATGGTCCCTTGAATGCACCTGGTTATCAGTCATGGCCGGAACGTGTTCGAGGGAATTATGATTCCCCTGGCTGGACTGCAAATGGTGTTGAGCCTTGGGGGTTGCAACCTGACCCTATAGGGGCTGATGGCAATTTGTTTTTTCGTGGCTGGTTGAATTTGGTCTTGTCTATTTACAAATATGTCTCTGGCGACGACAAGTGGGAGAAACCCTGGGAAATCGCCGGCTTCGAGAATGAGATGTTTGAATGGACTCAGCCGAGAATTGTTGAGCATTTGCACAATCAATATACTGCCCACCCCGAAGGCCCACAATGCGAGAACACGAAGATATGGCCGCTTTGTAACTCCGCTGCCGGTCTCGGGATGTATCTATCTGATCAGCTAGGCGTGACAAACGCTCATGGCACTTTTGAGAACTGGATAGAATTCATGAAGGATAACTATATGAGCATCAGCGATCAGAACCAGATCGAATGGATGACTTTGTATTATGATCCATTGGCGGAATTCAAGGTAAATCTACCTGGAACAGCTGGTGGCGGAAGTACCACAGCCTTTTATCTTATGCCGCAATCTCCTGAGGTTGCTACCCAGATATATGAAGCCACCGCGAGAAGTAATGGTTGGCATGACCCTAAACGAGAAATAGCGGCTGACTCATTTGGTTTGGTATTGGCCAAGGCGCTTGGTGATCATACTGCTGTCTCACGTCTTAGTGCGGCGGCAGAGCGTAATTCTGAGCCTAGATGGTTTGGTGAAGACATGGATAAATTTAGTTGGTGGTTCAATAATGGTGAACCTTGGCCTCGGGGCCAAAGTGCTGCTCGGCTAATGATTAGTGAAATTGCCGAAGGTAATTGGGCTGATGTTTTTAAGGTTAAACATATGGATAAATACAGCGCCCCAACACTCCAGGGTGTGGATTATCCAAACCTGGGCGTCGACACCGCATGGAATGATAAAGACAGTGGCGTACTTCACATTGGCACCTATGTTGGGGACAGAGGTGCTGCGGGTCAGGCAACAAGTTGGCAAATTACTAACTTACCCAATGCAGGAGAGGCCGTGGTGATTTGTGATGGGGCAACTATTACCGATGTACAGGTTCTGAATGCCAATACTATTCGTGTACCGACTGATATAGCGCAGCACCAATATCAAATTTATACCGGTTATTTTGGCCAACAATTAGCGCTTCGCAAACCTGACCAAATGTCTGTTGCGAGCTCGCCTGAAGCTGCTGTGACCAGACGCACTGCGGAACAGAATATTAAGGCTGCGGAAACAGTAATGACAAGTAAAGCTACTGGATGTGCGTGTTGTGCTGGGGTAGCATAGAATTCTTTTGAGAAAGGTAAAGCAGAATTGAAGATTACTATGGGGAATTTTAATTTATGTATAGTTTGAAATTACTTGGTAGCAAAGCAATTAAAATAAGCTTGTTTGCGTTTCTATTGGTATTGGGAGGTTTCGCCTATGGTGATGCGCCGCAAGAGTTGAAACAAGGGCAAGATCGCATTGCGCTAAATGTTGAGAACATGACCTGACCAGGTTGTGTTGTTGCCGTGCGCAACTCATTAAGAGCTTTGGAAGGTGTAATCCAAGTAGAAGTAGATTTGGATGAAAAGCTAGCTACCGTCATTTACGCAATAGCAGTGGTGGAAACGGCAGCGATGATCGCTGCAACAACGAATGTTGGATTTCCCTCATCAATTAAACTTGAAGGATCAAACTAATTTTCTCAAGGATGTTTTTTTATAGCAATTAGCGGAGTATTTCTTGGAAGTACCTCAAAGAAAAAAAATTAGTTCGACCAACTACATTATTGCCGGATTACTGGCATCTGCGACAGCAAGTATTTGCTGTTTAGGCCCTTTTGCATTAATGGCTACTGGCATAAGCGGTGCTTGGATGAGTCGACTAATGTTAGTCGAACCGATGCAACCTTTTATCATCGCATTGACAGTATTGCTTTTTGCGTTGGCAGGTTGGCAAATATTTCATCCAACAATAAAAATTGAACACAGAAGCAGTTGTCCAGCGCAATCAATAAAATTTTCACTAAAAATTGCATATTTTTTAGCAGGAAGCTTAGCAATTATTTTGATTACTAGTGAGTATTGGATTGTTTTGATCGCCGGATAACAACTGTTTGGGCGATGGTGAATCCGTGAAGGAGCTAATACTGAGTATGATTAAATCCAACAGGGATTAGAACTGGGTGCGAGATTAGAATTTTGATCGTATGAGAATAAATAATTAGCGGATTGATCTGCTAATTATTTATTTCTTTATTAAAATTAAGCTACTACATAGGTTTTGCAAACTTAAGAACAAACCGGTCTGTACGTCGTTCAAGGCTAGGATCAAACGGAGCGAGAGTGTGGTCGTCATTCGGGTTCTCTAAAATATCACTGGTCCCTACTAGCATAAACCCTGCTGCCACAGAGGCTTTAACAGCATTTCTAAAACTGATTCTGTGTAGGGCGATATTGTCCGCCCCCTCACTACCTTGATGATCAATAATAGAGAGAATTCCGCCAGGTTTTAGAATCCTCAGAATTTCTTTTAACATCTGATCTGCGTCGGTTGCTGAGCGATTGTAAACATCATGAAAGTTGAGTGCTGTCATTACGAAATCTACAGAATTAGGAGTAAGGTTAGCGATTGGTCCAACGTAATCATCGACATTAGAAAGCCTGCTCATACGTTCAGCTCTTTCTTCAGTGCTTCTCTCCGTAATTGGAATAGGGTTATTCTGCATGTAGACCTTGCCGCTAGGACCAACCGCATAAGAGAGAACTTCGGTATACCAGCCACCCATGGCAATAAGGTCAAGGGCAGTATCGGCTTGTTTAACTCCCATAAATTGCAATATTTCGGGTGCTTTTCGGATTGAATCGCGGGCTTTGTCCGAGGCCGGTCGATAAGGATTCGTCATGGCCTGGTCAAGGATTACTTTGTCTTGGCTGTATGCGGAAGTGCAAAGGCACGTTGCCACAATCAAGGAGATAAATAGCTTCATAATCTATCCTATTTGATTATTCGATTTATTAAGTTAGTGGGTTGATTCGAATTTTCTAAAATAACTCTCTACCAAGTCGGCCCCTTAGAACTCGGTGGCCGGCATCTTGAACGTAGTCCGGACCAATTGATGCGATCGTGGGCGTGCCACAGCCACGCATCGTGATTTGCAATTCTCTGTTCAGTAGATCCAATACTCTTTCAACACCAGCCTGTCCGAACGCCCCCAAGCCAAAGCAATAGGGCCTACCTATTCCGACTGCTGAGGCACCCATAGCGAGAGCTTTATAAATATCGGTTCCTCGACGAAAACCACCATCGATGACGATAGGGATTTGACCATTCACGGCGGTGACTATTTCAGGCAAACACTCAATTGTTCCAAGGCCAGTTTCTACTGCCCGGCCGCCGTGATTAGAGACTACGATTCCATCCGCTCCATGTTGAACCGCTAACGCGGCATCAGCTCCAACTTCAATGCCTTTTATAATGACATTCATATTGGTGACTTCTTTCATACGGCCAATAACATCCCAAGTCATAGAGGGGTCAGAGAGGCTCATACCCCCTCCCGTATTCAGACCATCAAGCATAGGTTTGGCCTGACCGGTATGACAAGAAGAACAATTGCGTGTGTCTTCCCGCATAAGTATCTGTTGTGTCTCTGTGTTTCTTCCACCCGGTAAGTCGATGGTCAAACAAACTGCACTGCAGCCTGCTGCTTCAGCTCTTTGTAGCATTGCAACTGTATTTTCCCAGCGATTAGTAGCGTAAAGCTGGTGCCAAATCGGTGCGCCTCGTGCTTCAGCAACTGCCTCTATAGGCGTTGATGCCTGAGTCGATAAGATCATGTGGTGACCTTTGGCTGCAGCTGCCCTAGCGGTTCCAAGCTCTGCATCTGAATGATATGCCCCCTGGCTGCCCACAGGGCAAAGGAAAATTGGAGAGCTAGCTTCTGCCCCTAACACATTGACGGAAGAGTCCATCACGCTGACGTCTACTAGCCTTCTGGGTTTTATCTGAAAACGAGAAAACCCAGCTCGATTTGCGCGCAAAGTGTTATCAGAGTCAACGCCAGTTGCCAGATAACCA
>CAWKZI010000047.1:0-9847 GCA_963854365.1 Gammaproteobacteria bacterium | reverse complement strand
ACCACTATTGCGTTTAGCTGGTGAAGACGCAGAAAACCGACGCCTTTGGCAACAACTACCGGAGTTACAAGGTGTTTATGTCACAGGGCGCGTAAAACCTGGTGCTACTGTTTTAGTAGAGCACCCGCTGTTGCAGTATCAAAATCAAGCCATACCAGTTATAACCTCTCAACGCTATGGCAGCGGGCGCACCATATCAGTGGCTACTGCAAGTACCTGGCGCTGGCAAATGATGTTGCCCTCTGCAGACCAGTCCCATGAAGTCCTCTGGCGACAATTATTACGTTGGTTGTCAGTTTCGGCTCCAGAAAGAATCAGCATCGATTTCGATCGTGAATTTTACAATGTCGGTGATGAAGTTAATGTTACCGCTACAGTACTCAACAATGAATACGAGCCGGACAATGACGCAACTTTGTGGATGCAAACAGAAGATCCATTGGCAGCGCTGATGGATATCCCGATGGAATGGGATATCGAAGAAGATGGCGTTTACCGTTCCAGTTTTACGGTCGAGGAAGAAGGTGTCTATAGCATGCTGGTAGATGTTGCCAGTGCTGCGGCAAATGCAGCAGCAGACAGCTCTGAGAAACGGGCAGCCTTTGTGGTAACACCGTCTCTGCGTGAATACACGAATGCTGAAATGGACAGCGGTCTAATGACCAGAATTGCTGAAGCCAGCGGTGGGGCTTTTTTTAATCTGGCGGATTCTGCAGATATTGCCAGTGCGATAGAATTCACTCCCAATGCTTATTCGCGGGAAATACAGATCGATTTATGGGATAGGCCATGGTTGTTAGTCTTATTAATTTCTCTGCTTTGCGCAGATTGGATAGCAAGGCGTATGAAGGGATTGTCATAGAGACTGTTCGAACGCTCACAACAAATACGAGATCAGACAAATTACATGAAAGAAATTAGAAAGCACAATAAGCAGTGGAATAATTTGATTCGATTCCTGAGTCGATTTAGCTTGTTTGTATTTATCATTAATGGCCTTTTAACTAGTAGTTTATTTGCGCAGAATGAGGTTGCTCAGAACACTAGTGAGTACTTTCTAGAACGAGCCAATGCTGTTAAATACGCTATCATTATGACCGGGCCTTCGGTTGGTGATGACTCTGCTTCACAATTCAGACAGTGGGCCTTCTCTCTCCACGATATTTTAGCCCGTGATTATGGCTATGACAGTAATTCCATAAGTTTGCTTCATGATAATGGAGACAGCTCCATTATTGGTGGCGAGCGTATAGATGCTGCCTGCGATATTGAAGGTATCCAAGAGCAATTTTTGGCGTTGCGCAACAAAGTAAAAGCCGGTGATCAAATTACTGTGTTTTTAATTGGTCACGGCTCTGGCGCAGAAGAAGAATCAAAATTTAATATTGTTGGCCCTGATATCACGGGGATTGAATTTGCTGGGATTCTCGATCAGTTCGATGAGCAGGACATGGTAATTGTTAACACTACTAGTGCCAGCTATGGTTTTTCAGCATCTTTGTCCAGTGAAGGCCGAGTCGTTATTTCATCTACACGCTCTTCCTCCGAAAGATATGATCCAGTTTTCTCCCGTTACTTTATTGAGGCGCTGGATGGTCGTAACGGTGATCGTGACAAGAACAATAGAGTATCAATGCTTGAAGCATTTAATTATGCCAAGAGCAATGTAGAAGCTTGGTATGAAGATCAGGGCAGGCTCGCTTCGGAACATGCCGGCCTTGATGATAATGGTGACTCTCTTTTTGCTCTAGAACCTACAGTGGATGTCGCCGATGGGCGGCTTGCAGAAATTGCTTATATTGATGGACTCAAAGACAGCATTGAAGGCTTGTCAGCTAGAGCCGTCGGGCTTAAAGGCCGCATGCAGGAAATTGAGCGATCAGTTTTCATTCTTCGGGGCCGCAAGGCAGATTTTTTAGAAGCAGATTATTGGCAACAACTACAAGAGTTATTAGTGGATTTGGCAAGAACAACAGGACAATTTAATGAACAAGTCGAACAATAAATTTCGTGCTCAACACTTTATTGCCTTGGCTTTGCTGTTACTCAGCACTGTCAGTCTCTCGTCCTATTCCCAGGACAACCAGACTAATACTGGTGATGCACCACTCTTTCGTGGTGAGCAACTATTGTTAACAGGCTCCTATGCGGCAGCAGCAGATGTGTTTCTATTGACCGATGGCCTCGATAGAAATGAAGGATTGGTAGGCGCAAGTGTAGCCTATTCCATGATGGGTAATTATCAAGAAGCGATAAGCATCGTAGAGTCAGCGATAGTTGATGATAAGTATGCAAACTTCCCTTTGCTCAGCACTCAGCTCGCAGAAATAAAACGTAGTGTTGGTAAGTCGGCAGAGGCCTTGAATATTTTATCAGAGATTATTGATGGTCTCAGAGACCCCCCGGTTCGTGCACTGGTTCAATATGGTAGCTTGCTGCAATTTACTGGCAATAAATCCTTGGCCTATCAATTTCTTGATCAAGCTGTGCAACGTTATAACAATGGTTTGGTATTTAGCTCCGAAGACGTGGCGATGGTCGCTCTCGCGAGTTGGCTTATGGACAATTTTCATGATGCTAATAGCCTTTTTAATGAAGCCACCCGAGCCAACCCAAATAACCTGGAGGCCCACGCTCTGTGGGGCGATCTTTTTCTCGAGAAATACAACGCCAGTGATGCGGAACGATCTTATCAAGAAGCTCTGGACATCAATAGCCGTTACACCCCCGCGTTAGTTGGTATAGCGCGAGTTGTCGGCGATGAACGTGCTTTGCAGCGCGCCTTGGCGATCAATCCAAACTCTATTGATGCGATGGAAACTTATGGTCAGCTACTGCTGGTCAATGGTCGAGAAGAAGAGGCAGAAGATTACTTCACCAAAGTACTGGCTCTTAATCCAGAATCACTAAAAACTCTAAGCATACTAGCCGCACAAGCCGCACTTGAAGAGAGAACAGAAGACTTCGCCACTTACCGTGATCGAGTCTATAGCTTTAGTCCAGATAATCCGAAATTTCTTGGTGATATAGCAGACACGTTTGGCAATAACTATTTATTCACCGAAGCTATTCAGTATGCTCGTGCAGCCATAGCTGCAGATCCAGAGTATTGGCAGGGATATACCTTATTAGGTAGCAACCTGATTCGTTTGGGTGCGGAAGAAGAGGGTAAAGCTAATCTGGAAATTGGATACGAGAACGATCCTTTCAATGTGATGACTTCCAATATGTTGAAAGTATTCGATACGCTGGAGACATACGCGACTCTTGAAAGTGAACATTTTAAAGTACACATGAGTCAGAACGATGCCGATATTCTTTGGCCTTACTTAGAGCCGCTATTAGAAGAAGGCTGGGATACGCTTACGGCGAAATATAATTTCGAGCCAGAGGGCCCGATTCTTATCGAAGTTTTTGATAAAACTGAAGATTTTGCCGTACGCTCTGTTGGTCTGCCTGACATTGGGCCTTTGGTAGGAATTTGTTTTGGTAAGGTTGTGACGCTGATTTCACCGGATACCCTGTCAGCTAACTGGCAGGAAATCGTCTGGCATGAATTTATGCATGTCATAACATTACAGATGACGGCTAATAGAATGCCGCGCTGGTTGTCTGAAGGCATCTCAGTGTGGGAAGAAAGAGAGGGGCGCCCTTACTGGGGGCGAAGTCAAGGCTTGGACCTAGTGCGTGCCGCAGAACAGGACAAACTACTGCATATTGCAGAACTTAATTCTGGATTCTCCGGAGCCAGAAATAATGCAGATTTAGGATTTGCTTATTTTCAATCTTATTTGGTGGTCGATTTCATTGCTGAAGAGTATGGATTCGAAAAGCTAGTGGATTTAGTTTACCAATACGGCTTGATTAAAGAAGATAGCGAAAGGTTTTCTGAAGTATTTGATACCTCACTTGATCAATTTGATTCCAGCTTTAGAGCGTGGGTAGACCGTCGGGTTGAAGAAATTAATGTCTATGTACACACGGAAGATGTTCCCGATGAAGGCGAAGGCCATGGCCATGGTGTAAAGGAAAACTCCAGCGCAATTCTCGCTGAGCTTTATAACAATGCTTCCCTTAAACAGCATATGCGTGCGCGCATAGAGGAAAATTCTCGCGATTTCCAAGCACACTTACAATTGGGTATTGTGCTTTTCAAAGAAGAAGGCTTCGCTGAAGCCAAACTTTCATTAGAGGAAGCACATAGCTTGTTACCAAGCTATACCGGTTACCCAAGTCCAGCTTTGGTTTTGTCGCAGATCTATGAGGCAGAAGATGACCGAGAGGCCCAATTAGAGTGGCTAGCTATCCTGTTAGAAAATCTTCAGCACGATTATGATTCTGCAATAATCCTCGCTAGAGCGGCATTGGAAAAAGAAGATTATCAGCAGGCTGAATACTATATCGACCGGGCGATTCAAGTTGATCCCTATCGCATTGATGTCCATCAACTGAAGGCACGCTATGCAGAAAGTATCGAAGACAGTGCTTTGGCGGTAACTGAGTATGAGGTGTTGGCGAAGTTGGACTTTAATGATCCAGTGGAGTCTAGGACTGATTTAGCCGAGGCTTATTTGCGCAATGGTCAGTTCGATGAAGCTCGTCAGAATGTGCTCTCTGCCCTAGAAATAGCACCTAGCTATCGTCGCGCACAGGAAATTCTCTTGCAGTCAATTGACGGGGGAACAGATTAGTGGCAAAAGTTTTACCCATATTTCTAGGTGTTGTGCTTTCGCTAATTAGTATAAGTGCATCAGCTCAAGTACTACAATTTAAAGATAATGAAGACATTTCGATTTATGGCACTGATGCTACGGAGTTTACCTGGGTTCGAGGGCAGTACACCAATCACCGCGGAGGGCAGCGTGGCTTTGGTCGCGGAGGTGGTTGGTGGGATACGGATTATCCAGATTCGGATGAAAATTTTTTACGCGGAGTACAACGCTACACAAACGTCGATACTAATCCACGTAACTACCAATATATTCAACTAACTGACCCTGAGCTCTACGAACATATATTTCTATATATGAACTGGAAACGGGTTCCTATCGGCTCCTCTTACAGTGGCCCTAATTTTACTCCGGAAGAAATTGAAGCTATGCGCGAATTTATGTTCCGCGGCGGCTTTATTATGGTTGATGATTTTTGGGGACAACCTCATCTTGATGATATGTTCATAGAGATAGCTAAAATTTTTCCTGATCGAGAAATTGTAAAATTGGACACCAATCATGAGATTTTCCATACCTTTTTCGATATTGATGAACTTGCTCAGGTGCCAGGTCGGATGGTGACCTGGGATTACGGCGGGTTCATGAAAATAGATGACCCTAGCTATCCTCCTGAGGTATATGCAGTTCTGGATGATGAGGGCAGAGTGATGATGGTGGCGAATTACAATACAGATTTAGGTGATGGCTGGGAGCACACTTTTTATGAAGGCTACCCTACGAAATATACCAATGAAGCTTATAAGATAGGCATTAATTTTTTAGTTTATGCATTTAGTCACTGAAGACGGGAATAACAAATGGCAGAAATAGAAGAAGTAGCAGAAATTCAGGATCAGAATGATTTGGCTCTCGTCGCCCGCATGCAAGAGGGCCGAGATCAAATTGTTGCCGAAATTAAAAAAATTATTATCGGTCAAGAAGAAGTTATTGATGAATTGCTTATCGCCTTGTTTTCTGGTGGCCATTGCTTGGTAACTGGGGTTCCAGGTTTGGCCAAGACTCTCCTGATTAAGACGGTAGCTGATATTCTTCAGGTTGATTTCAGTCGTATTCAATTTACACCGGATCTAATGCCAGGAGATGTAGTGGGCTCCGAGGTCGTTGAAGAAATAGATGGGAAGCGTGCCCTCAAGTTTGTGAAGGGTCCAATTTTCACCTGTATCCTATTGGCCGATGAAATTAATAGAACTCCGCCTAAGACCCAATCGTCTTTATTGGAAGCTATGGAAGAAAAGCAGGTAACTGCTGCGGGTGTTACCCATCCGATGGGGAAGCCATTTTTTGTATTAGCTACCCAGAACCCTATCGAACTGGAAGGAACCTATCCTTTGCCAGAAGCACAATTAGATAGGTTCATGTTCAAAATAGAATTAGGCTATTTGTCAGAAGCTGATGAAGTTACGGTAGTAGGGAATACTACTCAAACTAATGATGCTGTTTTATCACATCCGCTGAATGGGGATGATATTTTGGATTTCCAACGCATAGCGCGGCAGGTTCCAGCAGCAGAGGCGGTAATTCAGTATGCAGTTAGGTTGGTCCACGCTTCCAGACCTCAATCAGACACCTCCCCAGATTTCATTAAGGATTGGGTGAGTTGGGGTGCGGGTATTCGTGCTTCTCAAAACCTAATCCTTGCCGGTAAGGTTAGAGCGTTGCTTTTGGGTCGCTTTAATGTTTCCTATGGTGATGTTCGAGCCTTAGCACCTTCCGTATTGCGCCACAGGCTTATTCTTAATTTCCATGCTGAAGCAGAAAGAATTACAACAGACGATGTAATTCAAAAGCTATTAGACGCAGTTCCTGAGCCTGCATCTGACCTTTAATTGCAAGTTTAGTTCAGCGCTAACTTGGTAGTTAGCTGGATAACCAATAACATTACAAAGTTATAGCTAGAACAATAGAAAGGACTTAAATGTCAGATTCAATTAATTTTCTCGACCCAAGCATACTGGCTGGGCTTGATAACTTAGAGTTGCGAGCTCGCGTAGTGGTAGAAGGTTTTCTCTCTGGGATGCATAAAAGTCCACACCGTGGCTTTAGTGTAGAGTTTAATGATTATCGTAACTACAATCGTGGTGATGATATGCGTCATGTAGATTGGAAGCTCTATGCACGCAGTGATAAATTTTATATTAAGCAATATGAAGATGAGACGAATGTTCGTTGCGTTATTGTTTTAGATACCAGCGCATCTATGGCTTATAGTTCCGGTGGCATTAGCAAATTGAATTATGGGGTGACTCTTGCCTCAGCCTTGGCTTATTTTATCATGCGCCAACGGGATGCCGTGGGGTTGATTACCTTTGATGACGAAATTAAAGAATTCTTACCTCCGAAATGTCGACAACCACATTTGATGCGAATTCTGCGAGCACTTTCCCAGGTCAAACCAGGCGCGAAGACTGATGTAGTTAAGCCGCTTATAAACCTTGCTGCAACTTTGACTAAGAAGAGCATTGTAGTGTTGATTACCGATATGCTTGATGATGAAGAAAGAATAATTCGCACATTACAAAATTTGAGAGCGATGGGTAATGATGTCATTACTTTCCAGATTATGGATGATGCCGAGCTCAATTTCCCTTTTAATGAAGCATCTGAATTTATTGATATGGAAAACGATGAATCGTTTATAACTACCCCAGCGACGATTCGTAAGTCTTATTTGGATAATTTGAATGAGTTTCTCTCTTTTTGTAAAAAGGAATGTCAGACTAGTGGGGTGGACTATTGTTTACTAAATACCGCCAAGCCCCTAGATGAAGCACTTTCTTCTTATATGTCAAAGCGGGCTAAGAGTTTTTAAATGGTATTCATAACTCCACTTTTTCTTCTTGGGCTATTGGCGGCCTTGCTGCCTATTGCGATTCACTTAATTCGAAAAGAAAAACCGCCTAAGTTAATGTTCAGTACCATTCGTTTCTTGAAGAAAACATCCAAGAAGCTAATTTTGTTTCAGCACATTCAGCAATGGCTGCTACTACTCCTTCGCTCGGTAGTAATAGCCTTATTAGTGATGGCCTTTGCCAGACCACTTATTGATCAAACCATGTCACGATTGTTTGATGCCGATCCGCAGTCTGCAGTTATTCTTCTCGATATTTCCATGAGCATGCGTTATGGCGATACCTTCGATCGGGCTAAGGAAGCAGCTCTCGATATTCTAAGCGATATGACGTCAGGTGATGAAGTGGCATTTATCGGCTTCTCAGACTCAGCGGAGCTTGTTCGCGAGCTTAATACTGATATTGGGAGTATTCGCAGTGCTATAACAGGTATAGAAGAGGCAGGGTATGGTGCTACTCGTTATATGAGCAATCTCCGCTTGGCCGATCAATTACTGGAACAGTCACGTTATGATAACCGGGCTGTGTATTTGATCTCCGACTTTCAAAGTTCAGGCTTAAAAGGTCTGGATGAAGGTTGGAAGTTAGCGCCTGGGGTTGCGTTTAGTGGAATTGATGTAGCAACTGCAGAAAGCTCAAACCTTGTCCTCACTGATGTTAGATCTCCTGAACAACTGCTGGAAGATGCAGCAGAACAGCAGATACTTGCTAGAGTTCGCTCCACAGGCACACTTTATCTAGATCAAGGCGAAGTTACTTTAAGCATTGATGGTGTCATGGTTGATAGGGTACCCGTAAATTTGGCTGACCGCTCTGAGGAAGTAATTAGCTTTAGCGCAACTTTTGATACGGAGGGGACTCACGTTGGTGAAGTGCGAGTTAATGGCGACAACTTCGAAGTCGATAACTCCTTCTTTTTTACCGTAGATGTATTGCCAAAGATTCGAGTATTGTTAGTAAATGGAGAAGCCTCAGAGGACTGGTTTGATGATGAGGGACATTGGTTTGGGCTTGCGGTAAGTAGTGCGATGCAATCTCCGTTCGAATTGTCATCTATCGAGCCGGCTGAATTAAGTGCAGCAGTTCTGCGCCAGAATGATGTTGCTGTTTTGCTGAATGTTGGTGATTTGAGTGCAGCCCAAGCAGAAGCTGTAGAGGAATATGTGAGTAATGGTGGCAGCTTGTTATTGGCTCCAGGTGATAGAATTAATCCAGATACATTTAATCGCCAATTTTCAGAAATAGCCCCAGCGACCTTGGGTACTCAGGGACAACTTGGTATTGATGATTATTTGGTTATTGCGGACTTCGATCGTCGTCATCCTATATTGCGACCCTTAAATAGTGATTGGTTAGCTCGCTTTCAAGGGCACTGGTCTTTATCGGCCCATGATGAGTCAGATGTTCTTATGCAGTTTGATAATACGGAGCCGGCCTTGTTAGAGCGCGAGGTTGGTGATGGTAGAGTGATTTTATTTGCTTCTAGTCTCGATCTGGAGTGGAACAATCTAGCCTTGCAAGGTTTGTTTTTGCCATTCGTTCACGAGACTCTGCGTCACCTTGTACAATCTGAGATAAAACAGGGCTCCTATGACATAGGCGAAAGTTTTAGCCTAGACCCCACAGGTGAAGGTCAATCCGTTCAAGCAGTGTCTCCCTCGGGCGAAGATATTTTTTTCGCCAATGATGATTTTGTTGTGACCGCAACCGAGCCTGGTTTTATTTTTGCGAATGTTGATCAAGTTGACTATCGGTACGCGATAAATATTCTGCCTGAGGAATCTGATTTTACTCGTGCTGCTGTTGCCACTCTGTATGACTCGATTATCAATCCAGATACAGACATTACGCAGTCTCGTGCAGCAAGAACTGCTCAACTAATCGAAGAACTCGAACGACCGCAGCGAATGTGGTGGTGGATTCTGGCGGCGGTGATGCTGCTTATACTCGCTGAAGCTTTGGTGGCTAATCGCACCTATCGTTAAAGATATGCTAATAGATTTAGTCACTTCCTAAATTCCTACTATCTTTCTGCATCCAATGACTTAATTTAAATATCTTTAGAATCAACTGTGGATTTTCGAAAAAAAGTTGGAGTATTTTGAGACACTAGAAATAGGAATTGTTAAATTTATCGCGCGCTTGTTCAATATTATTCAGCTTAGTGAATTTAACAAAGGACAAACAAAAACATTCTCATAGTCTTGAGTCTCTAAAAAATAAGCAATTAATAAAAGATAGATGTGAATAGAGCAAAAAAAGTAA
>CAWKZI010000046.1:0-9849 GCA_963854365.1 Gammaproteobacteria bacterium | reverse complement strand
TTATGACCTTTTGGTAGGTATTCAGAACGGTGAGTTAGAAGATCGTTTTGGCTGGTTGCACGAAGTCTCTCCCTAAGTCGACCGCGCTTACTTAGAAATATTTCTTCGCAGAATGGTTCTGGATATGCTCTCTAGTGTGATCGGTGTGAGTCTAGCTCGTGCAAAAATAATTTGTTGTTTGATAGGCGGGCGGCGTCTGTATTACTTCCTTAGTCTGTTTTAGAAATAAGATGCTATGCACTTACCGTTGCTCGTGCCTATCTCTCGATATGTCTCTGGTCAATCCTCTTGTGAGGCCTTTCTTTATGTCTTTTGTGGAGCTTGAATTTCATCTTCTAGTTATCGTGTATGAGAACAATAATAACGAATCGAGAAGTGAGCGTTAAAATTTCTATCTTGTCTTCGCTCTCTTACTAATTAGAACTAAAAATTTATTTGATTGGCTAAGTTTAACGTGTCTCAATAGTTCCTTAGGTAGATAGATATAGTTAAAGATCCGGTGAAAACAGATTTCTACTCTAAGTTATTTTTTAAGAGAAAGCTTGACGCTTGTGCAACTTATCCTTATATATGTGCGCTGTTTGGATCGCCAATATTCACTTTCACACTAATAATCGTTTTAAAACATGCCTAAATCTTTAGTAATAGTTGAGTCTCCAGCCAAGGCAAAGACAATCAACAAGTACCTCGGACCCGAGTTCGTGGTCAAATCCAGCGTTGGTCATATTCGTGATCTTCCCACGAGTGGCAGCCGTAAACCTATTGATACTAAGGCTCGAGCCGCAGCTGCAGCACGCACTCGAAAAATGAAGCCTGATGAAAAAGTGGTTTATCAGAAGAAGAAAGCAAGGCAACAACTTGTTAGCAGAATGGGGATCGATCCGGAGCAGGATTGGGAAGCCAACTATCAAATATTGCCCGGCAAAGAGAAGGTAGTTAACGAGCTAAGAACGTTAGCGAAGAACGCTGACCATATCTACCTCGCAACTGACCTTGATAGAGAGGGAGAGGCTATTGCTTGGCATCTTAAAGAATCTATTGGTGGAGATCCGGAACGTTATAAGCGCGTAGTTTTCAACGAAATCACCAAGCGTGCCATTACTGATGCTTTTTCTGAGCCCGGTGAGTTGGATATGCGTTACGTAGAAGCGCAGCAAGCGCGGCGCTTTCTTGATCGAGTGGTTGGCTTCATGGTCTCACCTCTCCTTTGGGCTAAAGTCGCTAGAGGGTTATCCGCAGGTCGAGTGCAGTCCGTCGCTGTTCGATTAGTTGTAGAGCGCGAACAGGAAATCCGCGCTTTCATACCAGAAGAATACTGGGAAGTATTTGCTGACTTGCTAGCAGAATCTAAAGAGAAGCTGCGTTGTCAGGTGGTAAGGCAGGATGGCAGCAATTTTCGTCCAAACAACCAAGCAGATGCTGATGCTGCTTTGGCAGTTTTGAGCTCTGCGCAGTTCACCGTTTTAAAACGCGAAGATAGGCCAACGTCTTCTAAGCCAAAACCTCCACTTATTACTTCTACATTGCAACAGGCAGCAAGCACTCGCTTGGGCTTTGGTGTGAAGAAAACCATGATGATGGCTCAGCGCCTCTATGAGGCCGGTTACATAACTTACATGCGAACTGATTCGGCTCATCTGAGTAATGACTCCATTGAGATGTGTCGTACTTTCGTAAATAAGAACTATGGTGAACTATACCTCACTGAGAAAGCAATGATGTATAGCTCCAAGGAAGGAGCCCAGGAAGCTCATGAGGCGATTCGCCCAACTGAAGTTAAAGTGAAATCTGATAAATTAATGGGTATGGACCCTGACGCGGTGCGTCTCTATGCGCTAATCTGGCAGTTTTTTGTTGCTTGCCAAATGGCGCCAGCTCGCTATTTAAGTTCCAGCATTACAGTAAAGGCTGCGGAATTTGAATTAAGAACAAAGGGTCGCATTATGCAGTTTGATGGTTATTTGAAAGTGATGCCATCGAAAGATGAAGATGTCGTATTGCCTGACGTCAAGGAAGGACAAATTTTAGTTCTAGAGCAATTAGATCCTTCGCAAAATTTCACTAAGCCTCAAGCTCGATTCACAGAAGCTAGTTTGGTTAAAGAGTTGGAGAAGAGAGGTATAGGTAGGCCGTCAACCTATGCATCAATTATTTCCACGATTCAGGATAGGGGGTATGCGCGGGTAGAAAATAAACGCTTCTATGCTCTTAAAATGGGAGACATTGTCGTCGAGCGATTACAGGAAAGTTTTAGTGAGTTAATGGACTATGACTTTACCGCTACGATGGAAGAATCCTTAGACGGAGTTGCTTCTGGTGATACCAATTGGAAGCAATTACTTAATGATTTCTACGCAAGTTTTACCAGCCAGCTGTCTAAGGCTAACGCTGAAGCTGAAGACGGTGGTATGCGTACCAATGATCCAACAAATACTGACATTGAATGTCCGAAAATTTTGGACTCTGGCGCTAAATGCTCGCGCCCTATGCAAATTAGAACTGCATCTACAGGTGTTTTTCTAGGATGTTCAGGATATGCGCTACCACCGAAAGAGCGATGCAAGTCAACAATAAACTTAACTCCTGGCGACGATGCTATTCGCACGGATACTGCTGAGGAAGCTGAGGCGCAGGAAAATATACAGCTTAGGCAGAAGCGCCGTTGCACTTTATGTAATACAGCCATGGACGCTTATCTTATTGATGAAAAGCGTAAGCTGCATGTTTGCGGTAATAATCCTGATTGCTCTGGGTATGAGATTGAAAATGGCGAATTCAAAATTCGTGGTTATGACGGTCCGGTTGTCGAGTGTGATAAATGTGGTGCTGATATGCAGTTAAAAGCAGGCCGGTTCGGAAAATATTTTGGCTGCAGTGGTTGTGCAAATACACGAAAACAGCTCAGAAGCGGCGAAGCAGCTCCGCCAAAGATGGACCCAGTTGCTATGTCAGAATTAATTTGTGAGACTGTGGAAGATCATTATGTTTTAAGAGATGGGGCGTCTGGGATGTTTCTCGCAGCCAGTAAATTTCCACGTAATCGAGAGACTAGAGCGCCTTATGTGGATGAGCTAATTCCTCACAGAGACGAAATAGATCCGAAATACTCTTATCTGCTAGAGGCGCCAATTAAAGATAATAAGGGAAACAGAACGTTGGTACGGTTTAGTCGTAAAGCGAAAGAGCAATATGTGCAGACAGAACTGGAAAAGAAGGCTACAGGGTGGAAAGCGCACTATCGGGATGGCAAATGGGAAATAATTCAACCAGAAAAAAAAGCAGTAAAAAAAGCAGTAAAAAAAAGCAGTAAAAAAAACAGTAAAAAGTAATTAGCGCTACTTTCTAGTTAGTTTTTTTAGATCATAAGCCTCGGCGGATAACGCCGACACTTACACCTTCTATCGAGAAATCACTACTGCGCAGATCTATCTCTATTGGTGAGAAGTCCGGATTCTCAGCGATCAGATTTAAGCGATACTTGCTTCTGCCTTTTTCTAACCTTTTAACGGTAACTTCGTCATCAATTCTTGCGACGACAATGTCACCATTATTTGCCTGATCGGTCTTATGTACAGCAAGCAAATCATCTTCATAGATACCTATATTGATCATACTGGTACCTTTTACTGTAAGCAGATAATCGGCATTGGGGGAAAACATGTCTGGGGGGATGTCGCAATAATCTGCAATTGATTCTTGGGCAAGTATTGGGCTGCCGGCAGCAACCTGGCCAATTATTGGTAAGCCTAGTTGCTCGTTGATGGGTAAACGTAAGCCTCGTGATGTGCCCGGCATCATTTCAATAGCTCCCTTTCTTGCCAGAGCACGGAGGTGCTCCTCAGCGGCATTTGGGGATTTAAAGCCCATTTTTTGAGCGATCTCGGATCGAGTCGGCGGGTAGCCTGTTTCGGATTGGTAGTCTTTTATAAAGTTGAGAATCTCTTCCTGCCGAGATGTTAGTTTAAGCATTTTAAAGCTCCATCTAAAATATAACTGTAATTATATACAGTTATCTGATGATGGCAAGAAATCTTTAGGTTTCTGTGCGCAAAGGATGTTAGTTAATCCTTATCGAGAGAATGCGGTATTTGTCGGGAAACCCCACAATCCCTGGTTCTAATTTTGATAACAATCAAAAATAATCAAAAGTGATTGTCTGATCATTATAGACCAGGTCTTCATTGTTCTTCAGTGGCTCGTCTATGACAGTGCACGCAGTTTTTATGCACTTAGAGGCGCCGCATGCCTGCCTTCACTCTACTATAAATAAGTTTTAGAGAAAAAGAGAAAGATTTTTCCTGGTTCTTTTCCATTACACTTAATTAAATTCATACTTATGACTAAATACCTCATGTTGTTAAATGGCCATAAAGATGCTGAACTTTGCTCGTGGAAAAGTAATTTGTGATAATTCGCTCTTCCTCCGCTTACACTTAAGAAAAACGGACAATTATGGAAAATCTGGGCGCGCTAATGATGGATTTGGAAGGTCTATACCTTAGCGATACTGAGCAAGAACTAATCAGAGAATCCATGGTTGGAGGTCTAATATTATTTAGCCGAAATTACCAAGACAAGAATCAGCTAACCAAGTTGATTGGATCTATTCGAGAGATCAGACCGGACATAATAATTGCCGTTGATCAGGAGGGAGGCAAAGTTCAACGTTTTCAAGAAGGTTTTTTAGCTCTACCGGCAATTTATAGTCTTAATTCACTTTATGCTAAACAACCGAAGGAGGCAGGGAATTTAGCGCAGGAACTAGGCTGGCTGATGGCTGCTGAAGTTCTTCATGCAGGATTAGATTTGAGTTTTGCGCCGGTTTTAGATCTCTATAACTCTAATAGTCCAGTAATAAATGAGCGTGCTTTTTCAAGTTCTGCAAAAATTGTTGTCGAATTAGCGAGACGCTATATAGAAGGTATGCATGAGGCGGGAATGGCTGCTACAGGGAAGCATTTTCCGGGTCACGGTAGTGTGTTAGGGGATTCTCATCATGATTTGCCAATTGATGACCGTGACGCCACAGATATTCTCGAAAATGATCTGCTGCCGTTTGCTGAATGTATAGACGTTTTGGATGCTGTGATGCCAGCTCACGTGATTTATCCCGCCATAGATGAGCGCTGCGCAGGTTATTCTGAAATTTGGATTAAACAAATACTGCGGCAGGAGTTGTGTTTTGAGGGTGTCGTGTTTAGTGATGATCTTACTATGGCAGCAGCCCGCAGTGCTGGTACCATTGAGCTTAGGGCAGAGCTCGCGCTATCGGCAGGTTGCGATATGATTCTCGTATGTAATGATCAAGGTGCGGTAGTGGAGGTTCTAGAGTGGCTGGGCAAGCAAGGACATCCAGGAAATAGTAAACTCTCGAAAATGAAAGCAACTCCCGCTGAAGATATCGCACTGCTTTATGAATCAGATCGTTGGCTCAAAGCAAAAATTCTTATAAAAAAGCTAGCAATTAACTAAAGATCAAGAAAAATCCACAGAATCACTACAGACCTAAAGAGATAAGAAAGAGATGGAAACATTATTCGCTATAGAAAGTTTACAAGATTTGAATTGGGGTATTCGAGTTTTTGGTATCGTCACAGTAACTTTGCTGTTTCGCTACGTGGCCATGCAGATGTTGACTATAGCTGAGCGACATTTAAATAAAACTGAAAATGTTTGGGATGATGCTCTATTAGAGTCGGTAAGACGGCCATTAAGCTGGTTTATCCTCATCATGGGGATAATATGGGCGATTGAACTAGGTCATGATTATCTCCAAACTGAATTATTTTCTGGCGAAAACGTAAATATCATCAGACAGTTAACTTTTATTGTCTTGACGATAATGTTCCTAGTTCAGTTTATTACTTTAGGGGAGGAAAGGTTCTTAGCGAAGCTGGAAGCTGACCCGGATGACAAACAGTCTCGGTTCGACCCGACAACTTTACATGCATTAGCGAAACTTTTACGCTTGTCCGTGTTTATTTCTGGCGCCTTAGTTGCATTGCCAACATTGGGAATAGAGATTACTGCGTTATTGGCTTTTGGTGGTGTTGGAGGAGTCGCTATTGGTTTTGCCGCTCAAGACCTACTGGCAAATTTCTTTGGTGGTCTAATGATTTATCTTGATCGACCTTTTACAATAGGTGACTGGATACGCTCTCCTGATCGAAAAATTGAAGGGACAGTCGAAAATATTGGTTGGCGTCTTACAATTGTAAGAACTTTTGATAAAAGACCTCTCTACATTCCTAACTCAGTATTTACGACTCTAGCAGTTGAAAATCCGTCTCGAATGAGTAATCGCCGAATTAAAGAAACTATCGGTATTCGTTACGAGGATGCGGCGAAAATGGCTGTCATTGTAGCTGATGTTAAATCTATGTTGATGGATCATGAAGAAATTGATACCCGACAAACTCTCATGGTTAATTTCGATAGTTATGCTGCATCTTCTTTAGATTTTTTTATTTACACCTTCACCAAAACCACTAATTGGGAGCGGTTCCACGAAATAAAGCAGGATGTGATGCTGAGAATTATCGAGATTGTTTATTCGCATGATGCTGATTTTGCTTTCCCAACAATCACGTTGGATGGTATTGATAATTTGTTACCGCAACAGTCTGGAAGCAGGAATGATTCCTGAAGATATAGTCGCGGTAAGCAAACGTGCAAGCTGTCTTCATGACCGGGATGAAGTTGAGTTAGTCATTGATATGCTTGCCGAAAGAATTAACTCCGCCCTGTTTGGGAAAAACCTTTTGGTGCTCTGCGTGATGAATGGAGGGCTAGTCTTTTGTGGGAAATTAGTTGATAGATTAGATTTACTTTTACAACTTGATTATCTTCATGTCAGCAGATATAGAGGGCAAACTTACAGCACTGACTTACTATGGAAAGCCTATCCTAAAGAACAACTGTTAGGTAGAACAGTTCTAATCGTTGACGACATTCTTGACGAGGGGGCTACTTTAGAGAGCATTGTAGCTTATTGTAAATCCCAAGGCGCGGACGAAGTGTATGCTGCAATTTTGGTTAATAAAGTTCATCAACGCAAACTGTCTTCTATTGAAGCAGACTTTGTTGGTTTGGAAATAGCTGATCATTATCTCTATGGATATGGTATGGACTATAAAGGATATCTTAGAAATGCCCCTGGGATATTCGCAATAGACGCAGCGGACCTTTAGGAATATTTAGTTTAGCTCCACCAATATTGGGATGTTAGTAAAGAATAGAGCCAGCTTGATCGGCCTCTGCTCTAGCTGATTAAATAGATCAAGATACTGTTCTAATTGGGATCTATAGAGGTTAGATTGTTGCTCTATAAAAGCATTTACCGAAAGTTTTCTCGGTAGAACGGAAGACTTATAGTCGATGATCCAACGGACTCCCTTATTATCGATAAATGTTCTGTCAACGACATAACTAAAACTTGCTTGCCTGTATTTTTTGGTTAGCTGTAATTCACATTGACTTCCCTCCAAATTAGGATCGAAGATCCAACCGTAATTACTATCTAGCACGCTATCTCTTATAGATTTTTCAATAAAGTTTATATGATCATCGATAGCTGAAGAATTCTCGCAGAAATGACGTATTTTAAGCTGCCAATATTTTCGAGAAGAATGGAAGAATGAATCTAATTCGATGCCTATTCCTTCAGTGACGATGGTTTCGAAGGCTTCATGTATTAGCGTTCCTAAGATCGAACGTAGCCGATCTGGAGCATTCGTTGGTTGTTTTAAATCTACCTCAAGAGAACTGGCCGGCGATTTTTTAAACTCAAGTTGAGAATTGATTAACTGAATTAAATCATCATGCAGCACTGGCGGTGATTCGAATCTACGAATTGTTGTAGGGTTAGGGAAATCGATCTTATCATCAGTATGAGGATCTAAAACTGGTCGATCGAAACCCATGCGAATTTGTTTAACGTTATTAACTTCACACTGAAGTGAATTCCATATGCGTGCTAATAGGCTATTTTTTTCTGGGTTGATTTCACCTTTGTTGTTGCGTGGAGCTATGGCGAAAAGATGAGTTGAACATCTTGCTCTAGTTATAGCGATATAGAGTAGACGGGTGCTCTCGAAAAGACTTTTTTGTTTCTCTTCATGGCGGAGTAGTTGGTAGAGCTGACTATCATCGCTACCTGTTTGAGGAAGTGCGGCAACAAAAAGCCTAGATTGACCGTTTGCATTTAAGCGTCGATGCCATTGGAGAAGGTTTTTTGAATCACCACCGGTCTTGCTGGCCAATGCAGGAAGAATTACATGGTCGAATTCTAACCCCTTTGATTTATGCATAGTTAAAATATGAATTGCCCTGGTGTTTGATCCGGTTAGTGACGAGGGCAGATATGATTTGCTGACGAGTTGTTGAAATTTTTCCCAATTTGGAATATTGCCGGAGGTTTCTTGTTGCCCTAAAAGCTCCAGATAACGATCTACACAGTCCTGCTGAGTAGCATTACTTAATACGTGCCTCCCCTGCAAGAGCAACCATGCTGACTCTACAAGCTGTCGCAGACTGGTGCGCGATTTGAATTCAATAACAAGTTTGAGAGCTTTTATTAGGGGAATTACCCTATTTAACCCATCGGTAGAGAGTTTCTTGATAGATGATGCTTGCTGCAAGGAGTGCCAAATACTTTTGTCTGTCTCATGCTGGCTTATTGCTAATAAATCTTTGCTGGTTAAGCCACACCAAGGAGCGCGAAGGATTGATAGCCAAGCCAAGCTATCAGAGAGATTAGAAATAGCGCGAGACAAACTCAAAAGGTCATCAATTACGATTTGCGATTCCATCCGATCAATATCTGTCGATTGCCACTGCAGTCCGGCTTCTCTCAGATGAGGTATTAGAGTGTTTAGGTGAGAGCGACTTCTTACCAAAATCGCGACAGATGAATTAGGGTCGTCTTGTCTGAGCCCGATGATCGTATCAGTAATTTGCTGAGCCTCGAGCTCCTTTGCTCTCTGCCTTTCTTCGATATCATAGGAAATGATTGTGGTCTTTACGCCGGAGTCTACTGAGGAATTATGAAAGGCAGCTGATGGTGAATAAGGAACCGCTCCACGAGAGCTGTCGGCGACCTTAGGGAAGGAAGCGGTAAATATTCGATTTACCCAATTTACTAAAGCCGCTTGAGAACGGAAATTTGTTTGCAGTAGTAAAGGCGTAAGCTTTATATCACCCAAGCCTTGGGCGCGGACATTCAAATAGATACCAACATTAGCATTTCTAAAGCCATAACAGGATTGCATCGCATCGCCGACTAGGAAGAGTGTGCGCCCATCGTGACTCTGCCAACCTTGTGTGAGTTGCTCAAGTATTTCGAGCTGTAACTGGGAGGTGTCCTGAAACTCATCTACTAATATATGTTGAATCTTATGATCAAGAGATAGAGTGAGGTCTGTAGGGTATTCTGCGGTGCCAAGTGCTAATCTTGCCGCAGCCTGTATTTGCACATAGTCAATAATTCCGTGGTTTTTAAATGCTAGTAGTAGTTCTCCGCTAAGCAAATTTAATACTTTAGTCAGAGAGGCTACGAATTGCCACTGCTTTGAATCGATGGAAGGGTCAGGAAGTAGTTTTAAATAGCTGAGTGCCTCTTGCATGCCATCTGTCATCATCAATGTATCGCGCAGGTCGCCCCATTTATTCTTTCGGCTCTTAGCGAGTTCTTGATATTCTTTGTTTTTTGGATTGCCTGTTGGAAAGCCCAGTGTCTTATTGATTGTCTTGCGCCAGTTGTTGTCTCCAGTGAGGAATAGGTTCGCGATAAAAAGCCAGTATCTGAGGCCTGTAAAATTTCCTGCAGGTAGTTTGGTTAATTCGACAAAG
>CAWKZI010000045.1:0-9937 GCA_963854365.1 Gammaproteobacteria bacterium | reverse complement strand
TGCAACGGGTCTGAATGTTATCTAATTGATCCTTTGGCAGTGAGCGATTGGTCGTGTTTTAAGTCTTTACTCAGTAACCCATCATGCTCCTTTGTTATACATTCTTGCAGTGAAGACCTTAATTTGCTGTTTACCTACTTAGGCGTGGTGCCGGCAGTGTTATTTGATACGCAGTTGGCGGCTTCATTTCTTGGTTTTGGATTTAGTCTGAGTTATCAAAATTTGGTAGAAGAAATTCTTAGTAAGGTTATCGATAAAAATGAGACTCGCTCCGACTGGCTAAGGAGGCCATTAAGCTCAACTCAAACCTTGTATGCGGCCATAGATGTTAAGTATTTAAATCAATTATATACGATTCTTGCAGAGGCTTTATCTGATAGATCTATAACGCATTGGTTTCAAGCTGAATGTAATTACCAGCTGAAGTTAGCAAGCCAAAGTGAAAATACCCAGAATTGGAAATTGTATTATTCTACGGTCAATAACGCCTGGAAATTGAACGACAGTGGGTTAGGCTACTTACAAAACCTTTGTTATTGGCGAGAACAAGAGGCAAGGCATCGCAATAGGCCAAGAAGCTGGATAGCGAAAGACTCTGATTTGTTCATGATTGCCGAATATTTATCGAGTTTAATCGATCCATCTGCTGCAAGCCTTTTTCAGCTTAAAGAAATTGATAGGAATTTTATTAATCGATATAACACGATATTGGTTGATGTGGCCTTAAGTAATAAGTTTCAAGAGTCGCCAATAAATAGACATGACCTTAATAAGCCGCTATCAGCTCTTTTAAGAAAAAAACTTAAAGCTTGTAAGCAACATGCAAATCGTAAAGCTGAAGAGCTAAACATTGCTCCTGAATTACTTGGGCGGAAAAAACATTTACTTATTTTGATTAAAAATTTCGAGCAATCGGGACAATTATGTTGGGAGGGGGAGTTGGCTGGTTGGCGGCGAAGTATACTCGAATCTGAATTCAATCAGATTATGGGTGTGGTGGATTAACATGACTGAACCAGCTATCACCAAATACTTTTGGGAAAAGCCGCTCAATGATCTGAGTAATCATGAATGGGAGCTACTTTGTGATGGATGTGGCCGCTGTTGTTTAAAGAAACTGGAAGATGATGACAGCGGGGAGATACATTACACAAGAGTAATCTGCAAACACTTTGTAGAGAAGCAACCACAACACTGTTCCTGTTATGCCGAGCGCACGATTCTAGTTCCTCAATGCCTCGATATAAAAAAGAATGATATCGCTTCATTGTCTTGGATGCCCGACACCTGTGCCTACAGATTGCGTCACGAAGGAAAGCCTTTATTTTCTTGGCACCCGTTAATCAGTGGATCCCGGTCATCCATGTTAGATGCGGGTATAAGTGTAGAGGGTAAAACAGTTTCTGAAGAGTATGTTCACCCAGATGGCTATGAAGAACATATTATTAGATGGGTTGGCGCCTAATGGAAGCAACAGCTAATTACGGGTTGATCTGGTTTATCTATTTAGTATCTAGCGCCGCATTCTTTGCCGTCTATTGGCAGATTACGCGATTTAAGACTGCCATATGGGCCAGCTATGCTTTGCGGGCTATAGCTTTGGCGGTAGTGCTCACGCCTTGGTATGCTAATTCTGATAATTCTTTACTGGCACCAGCACTGATGGTCTTGTTGCTGGATATAATTACTATTGGTAGTACGGAAGCGCTGCGTAGTGCGGTTCCGCTCTTTCTTTCAGTCACCCTTGCCATAATTACCGCAACCGTGATGAGCATCGTAAAGAAGCGTAAATTAAAAATAAACCTTTAATATCAATATATTAAGATGGACTGCGCATGTAAAACATTCAATATTGATTAAACCCCGCCGTATGTCTCATTTCTTAGTTTATTTACTATCAACCGTATCGATATTCTAATGCAAAAAAGAGTGGCTATAGCTTATTACATCATTGCCTGGTGCGAGGTATTTTGATTAGCTTTTGTTGCTCTTTGTTTGTGAACAATTTATTTATTATTCTATGATCGAGCAGGGAATATTCAGAGGGTTTTCCTGTATTAATTTGGGATCGATGTTTACAATATGCGCACTTTTATATGGGCTAAATTTAATCAACTTTTATGGACTCGTGGACTAACTAATGAACTTTACTGGTACAAAAGAATATGTCGCTACAGACGAACTACAAATGGCAGTTAACGCGGCTATTCAGTTAGAAAAACCGTTATTAATTAAGGGTGAGCCTGGGACTGGAAAAACAATGCTGGCAGAGCAAATTGCCAGTTCATTGGGTTTGCCACTTATTCAATGGCATGTGAAGTCGACCACGAAGGCACAACAGGGTTTGTATGAGTACGATGCTGTTTCCCGACTTCGAGATTCACAATTAGGCGATGAAAAAGTTCATGATATTTCCAACTATATTCTAGAAGGGAAAGTCTGGCAGGCATTTGAGTCGGAAAAACGAGTGGTATTGCTAATTGATGAAATTGATAAAGCTGACATCGAATTTCCAAATGATCTATTACTTGAGCTTGATAAAATGGAGTTCTTTGTTTATGAGACGAAAAAAATCGTCAAAGCCAAGAATCGGCCAATCATAGTTATTACCAGCAATAATGAGAAAGAGCTTCCCGACGCCTTCCTTCGTCGCTGTTTCTTTCATTACATTGAATTTCCAGACACGGTAACGATGGAAAAGATAGTAGATGTTCACTACCCCGAAATTAAAAAATCGCTTGTGAGGCAAGCTATGGACGTATTTTTCGATGTTAGAAAAATACCTGGACTAAAAAAGAAGCCATCAACATCTGAATTAATAGATTGGTTAAAACTTCTGATGGCTGACGATATTCCTGAAGATGTATTAAAGAATCATGACAATAAAAACGCGATACCACCTCTTTACGGAGCGCTTTTAAAAAACGAACAAGATGTACATTTGTTAGAGAAACTGGCCTTTATGCATCGAGCTAATCGTTAATGCTGATTAATTTCTTCATGGCACTAAAGCAAGAACGGTTGCCTGTATCTTTTACTGAACTATTTACCTTGCTTGAGTGCTTGAAGAGAAATGTAGTGTTTGGCAATGTCGATGATTTTTATTATCTCTCGCGCATGTGCATGGTTAAGGACGAGAAGAACTTTGATAAATTCGATAAAGCCTTCGCTAAGTATTTCGAAAACGTAGATTTTATTGATGACCTAGCGACGTATCAAATTCCTGATGAATGGCTAAGAAAACAATTGGAGTCCATGCTCAGTGATGAAGAAAAAGCGAAAATCGAGGCTCTCGGCGGTCTTGACAAACTCATGGAAGAATTCCGCAAACGCATGGAAGAACAGCAAAAACGTCATCAAGGCGGTAACAAATGGATAGGGACCGGCGGGACATCGCCATTTGGAGCTTATGGTTACAACCCGGAGGGAATTCGTATAGGGCAACAAGAAGGCCGCAATCAGCGAGCTGCAAAAGTGTGGGATAGAAGAAATTATCGAGACCTAGATGATTCGGTAGAAATAGGAACGAGAAACATCAAAATGGCGTTAAGGCGCCTGCGAAAATTTGCGCGGACTGGCGCGGATGAAGAGCTGGACATAGATGATACCATTTCGTCTACTGCTAAGAACGCGGGCTTGCTTGATATTAAGATGGTCCCGGAAAGGCATAATGCGGTAAAAGTATTATTATTTTTCGATGTTGGTGGGTCTATGGATCCTCATGTAAAACTGTGTGAAGAACTATTTTCCGCCGCCAGATCTGAGTTTAAGCACCTCAAATACTATTATTTTCACAATTTTATCTATGAGTCTGTTTGGACAAAAAGTCAGCGTAGGCATGCTGAGACCACATCAACCTTTGATATCATCAATAAGTATGCAAAGGACTATAAAGTTATTTTCGTAGGCGATGCGACTATGGCGCCTTATGAAGTAACTCATGTTGGCGGCAGTATAGAGCATTATAATGAAGAAGCTGGCGCGGTTTGGATTCAAAGACTAGCTGAGACCTTTGATCATTTGGTTTGGATTAATCCGACTCCTAAAGATTATTGGGAGCATAGTTACTCCATAGACGTTGTCAAAGAGCTTTTAGAGGACCGTATGTTTCCTCTCACTGTGAAGGGCTTAGAAAAAGCAATGGCTCTCTTAACCAAATAGCCAAAATAATATATAGAAAACAGAGCGATCAGCGTCACAATTTATTTTTAGAGCTATGTGGATTATGGAAAAGCTACACAAAGATTTAGACCCAAAACAATTTGAATCTCTGCCACAAGTTATAAATTACATTGTGAAAGAGCATGCAGAATTACCAGCCTTTAGTTGTTTTGGTAAGACGCTCAGCTATAGTGAAGTTGACGTGTTGAGTAGCCGGTTCGCAAGCTATTTGCAAAATGAAACTAAGTTGCGTGTTGGTGATAGGATTGCGATCCAACTACCGAATATTCTGCAATTCCCAGTAGTTCTTTATGGCGCTCTCAAAGCAGGCATTGTCGTTGTAAATACAAATCCTTTATATACATCAAACGAGATGCTCCATCAGTTTAAAGACTCTAATGTTAAGGCCATAGTAATTCTTGCAAATTTTTGTGACAAGCTCGAAAAAATAATAGATCAAACTGAAATCGAAACGGTCATTGTCACTGAATTGGGAGATCTTCAGTCCTCAGGCAAGCGTTTCCTAATTAATAATATAGCCAAATATATTAAGAAATTAGTACCTAGATATTATTTACCTTCAGAAGAAAAATTTGTAAAAGTTATGAAGTCACTCCCAAATTTTATGCAAAATCCTGGACCTGGTACAGGCGATGATGTGGCAGTACTCTTATATACTGGGGGTACAACGGGATTGTCTAAAGGGGCTATGCTTAGTCACAACAACTTAATTGCTAATATGATGCAACTGCGTGCTAGATGTTTATTAGCAATCAGAGACAAGGTCGAGACTATCGGAGCGCCGCTACCTTTGTACCATAGTTATGCGTTTCTATTGCACTGCCTGGCCATGCCTTATGCTGGCAATCATAATATCTTGATAACCAATCCGCGCGATATTGATAGCCTAATTAAGCTATTTAAGTCCGTTACCATGAATGGTTTTGTTGGAATTAATACCTTGTATCTCGCGTTATTACGCCATAAGGATTTATCCAATATTGATTTTAGTGAAATGAAATTTTGTGGCGCGGGCGGTATGGCTATGACAACTTCAGTGGCTGAGGAATGGCTGGAAGCAACCGGTTGCGAAATCACCGAAGGGTATGGACTCACTGAGTGTTCACCTGTTGTGTCGGTGAACATTCCAGGTGAAGTCAAACTGGGCACTGTAGGCCCAGCAGTACCAGAGACTGAGTTAAAAGTTGTTGACCTTCAAGGTAATAAGCTTGGTCCGGGGGAAAAGGGTGAGCTCTGGGTAAGAGGTCCTCAAGTGATGCTGGGATATTGGGAGAAGCCTGAAGCTACAGCTGAGGCAATCACTGAGGACGGTTGGCTGAAAACAGGAGATTTTGCAGAGATTAGCATTGATAAATGCGTCAGTATTGTTGATCGTAAGAAAGATATGATTTTAGTATCTGGATTTAATGTTTTCCCAAATGAAGTTGAAGACTGGGTAAGCCGTCACCCTGGTGTACTAGAATGCGCTGCGATAGGTGTTCCGAACGAACGAACCGGAGAGTCGATTAAACTCTTTGTAGTTGGTAAGACGGGTGCGATAAAGGATGAAGATTTGTTAATACATTGCAGAGAAGGGCTTACGCCATACAAAATACCCAGAGAGATAGTTTTTGTTACCGACTTGCCGAAGTCAAATATTGGGAAAATTCTTCGCCGGGAACTGCGAGATAACTGATCTGTGAGATCTTGCTGTGTTGGAAAATCTTAAGCAAGAAATAGAGCTATGCCAACTGGCAGATCAGCATCGATTCCGGCAGACTCTGCAGCGCTTGAGCAAGCTGAATACCTCATCAAAAACAACTCGAACACAAATTCAAGAATTGCGGAAAGCGGTTGAATCCTCAAAGCAATCTTGTAATTTAAGAATTTTAGCGATCCCTTCAATTATAAAATATCCGGAAAAGCTGCCAGTTAGCGGTCGAGCTGCGGAAATTGTTGCATTGCTTGCTAACAATCAGGTTGTCGTAATCGCCGGTGATACTGGGTCTGGTAAGACAACGCAGATTCCCAAAATGTGTTTGCAGGCAGGTTACGGCAAAACAGGCCTAATAGGTCACACCCAACCACGCAGACTAGCTGCCGTTTCCGTCGCAAACAGAATTGCAGAAGAATTAGGTACTGAGCCTGGAAAAGGCGTGGGCTACCAGGTCAGGTTTAATGAAAAGGTATCGAATAACACTTTTTTAAAGCTGATGACCGATGGGATTTTGCTAGCCGAGATACAACAAGATAAATTTCTGAATCGATATGAAGTGATAATTATCGATGAAGCTCATGAGAGGTCATTGAATATTGATTTCTTGCTTGGCTTCTTGCATCAGCTTTTGCGGAAAAGGCCAGATCTAAAACTTATCATTACCTCGGCAACTATTGATGTAGAAAAGTTTTCAAGACATTTTTTTGATGCCCCGATTGTTTCAGTCTCGGGACGGACTTTCCCAGTTGAAGTAAATTATATGCCGCTAATTGAGACCTCATCTCTTGGCGCTGAAGATGATCGTATAGCCCAAGGGGTTCTGGATGCGATACAGGAAATAATTACTTATGATCGTAAACGAAAGGGAGAATTCGGGGATATTTTGGTATTCCTCAGCAGCGAAAGAGAGATTAGAGAAATTTCTGCCCTGCTCCGGAAGCAACGCCTCAGCAATATAGAAGTTCTCCCTCTGTATTCTAGATTACCGCACTCAGAACAGATCAAAATATTTGCCCCTCATCATGGCCGACGAATAGTTTTATCTACAAATGTGGCAGAGACGTCGTTAACCGTGCCCGGTATAAACTATGTAATCGATAGCGGCTTTGCTCGAATGAGCCGCTATAACTTGCAGAGTAAAGTTCAGCGCTTGCCCATAGAACCTATATCACAAGCCAGCGCAAATCAACGCAAAGGCAGGTGTGGCAGATTAGCGGATGGAATTTGTATTCGTCTCTATTCTGAGGACGATTACAAGTCACGCCCTGAATTCACTGATCCAGAAATTCGAAGGACCAACCTTGCTTCAGTCATTCTTCGAATGCTTCATCTGCGCCTGGGAATACCTGAAGATTTTCCTTTCTTGGAGCCGCCCGAACGAAAGGCAATCAATGAAGGGTTCAAATTACTTATCGAACTAAATGCCTTAACTACGAAAAGGGCTCTTACTGGCAGTGGGCGGTTAATGGCTCGCTTTCCAGTGGACCCTAAATTTGCCTGTATGTTGGTTGAAGCGAGTAGGCAGTCCTGCTTAGCAGAGTTGCTGATAATTGTTAGCGTTCTAAGCATTCAGGATCCTCGAGAGCTTAATGCCGATAATCGGCAAAAGGCGCAGCAGAAACACTCAGTATATGAACATAAAAAGTCAGATTTTCTTAGTTTTGTGAATTTATGGAAATTTTATGAAGCTTTAAGACAAAATTCATCGCAGGCTCAACTACGGAAATATTGCAGCAGCAATTACCTTTCTTATATGCGCATGCGTGAGTGGAGGGAAGTTCATCATCAACTGTTATTAAGCTGCCAACAGATGGGATTGCGTATTAACAAGGAAGCAGCAGACTACAGCTCAGTTCATTTAGCAATTATTGCAGGCTCACTAAATCAGATTGCAAATAAGGTAGAAGGACGTAGCTACCTTGGCAATAGAAATAAACGATTTTCGTTATTCTCATCCTCGGTAGTTAGCGGCAGCAATGCTAAGTGGATAGTAAGTGGAGAACTAATCGAAACTACACAAACATTCGCCAGTATTGCGGCGCAAATAGAGCCCGAATGGGTTGAGCAGATGGCGCTGCATTTAATCAAACGTGAATACAGCGACCCCCATTGGAGCAAGAAGAAGCAAGCGGTAATGGCCTACCAGAAAGTTACCTTGTACGGTTTAACTATAATCGAGCGGTCTCTGGTTACATACAATCACATAGATGAGAGCGCATGTAGAAAGATCTTTATCGAGGAAGGGATTGGGCAAAATGAAGTCAGGAGCCGCCAGGAATTTATCTTGCACAATATTAAGTTTTTGGCTGACCTTAATAGACAAGAAGAGAAAATCAGAAAACCAAATATGATTGTCAGCGAGCGAGAAATATTTGATTTCTATGACCGGCAATTGCCCGCGGAAGTATATTCTACAAGTAGATTAAATAAGTGGTTAGATACAGAGAAGAAACAACAGCCTGACATATTAAAGATGACCCTCGAGGCTCTGACTAATTTACAGGCCGAAGATGAAATACTGCAGCAGTATCCAGACAAGGCGTCTGTTCAGAATAATGAGCTTGCTATTGACTATGCGTTTGATCCTGGGTCTAAGAGAGACGGTGCTACAGTAGAGATTCCACTGGCTCTCCTGAGTCAGACAACTCAGGCCGACCTGGATTGGGCAGTGCCAGGAATTATAGAAGAAAAATGTATTGCCTTAATTAAGAGTTTGCCCAAGGCACTACGGAAAAAATTTATTCCGGTTAACGATTTCGTGAAGCAAGCAATTAGCGGAATGAGTGCAGCTGATGGAACCTTGCTGGATTCCTTATTAATGCAGGTGCGTAATATTAAAGGGTTGCAGATTTCAAAGAGTGAGTTCACCGGCGCTAAAATTCCTGACCACCTGCAAGTAAAGATTCGTTTAGTGAATGAGGCTGGAGAAGAGCAGGGGTTTGGTAATGATATCGATCGATTGCGAATGGATATTGGTATAAATGAGTCAGTACAGTTTTCGGTTTCCAAGCCGAACAAGTACCAGCATGCTTTAGAGCAAAGTGGGCTGCAAAACTGGGAAATAGAGGATCTCCTAGCTCAAGTAGAAGTTGGGGATTCTCTGGCGTTAATCAGGTATCCAGCCCTAGTCGATGAAGGTGATACCGTAGCAGTTGCATTGTTTGCAGAGAAGAATGCAGCCAGCGCTGCCATGGCTGCTGGGCTGAATCGTTTATATATGCTGCGAAGCGTGCAACAAAAGAATGTTCTAAAAAAGCAATTCCGTAGATTTGCTGATGGTAATGCCCTAAAAATTCCTAAGCAATTATTAAACCTTTCAGAGCAGGCCGTAACAGCTAGCTACCTTACTGCATTCCAGATTCCGGATATTATGCCGCGTTGTAAAAAAGATTTTGAAGATTCGCTGAACAACGGAAAACCTAAAATACTAGGGGCTGCTGATAACATAGAAATTGTATTACAAAAAATTCTAGATACTAGAAAAGCATTATTGGGGGATATCCGCCATCTCAAAAACGGAAGTTTAAACTACGCATTCAATGATATTTCGTCTCAGTTAGATCGGCTGCTTCCCAAGGAACTACTTGTGAGAACTTCTTACGATTGGTTAAAAGAGCTGCCTCGTTACTTGAAAGCGAGTCAACTAAGAATTGCCAAAGCACCTCATTTGGGGGCTAAAGACGAAAGCAATAGCTTGGAATTGATTAGCTTGATGAGTCGATGGTCAAAGCTTGAGAGCGACCCTAGGCTATGTAATTCGCAAGAATTGGAATTGCTCCGCTGGATGATTGAGGAATACAGGGTCTCTCTTTTCGCTCAATCACTAGGGACGAAAATTCCTGTGTCAGCTAAACGAATTGAGGCTCAATTCGAAAAAATATCAAGAACAAATCTTTGACTAGGGTATTTTTATTATTGCGCATAGTTAGTAGGATTAAACTTTGTGGAATTCGGTGACCATACGAGCAGCGGTGATGAAAGGGAACTTTAACTTAATTTCTAAGCTTCAAGTGACTACAACCACAAGAAGTAAAAAGCAACTTAGGCGCTTTCTAGTGT
>CAWKZI010000044.1:0-9944 GCA_963854365.1 Gammaproteobacteria bacterium | reverse complement strand
CTGTTTGCCAACAGCAAGCTTTTGATACGCAACATATTCCAGGTGCCGTTTTGATCGAGCCAAGAGAACTAGTAGGTGGCGTGAAGCCAGCAACTGGAAAACTACCATCTCTTGGGCAGCTCAATTCCATTTTTTCTCGAGTTGGCTTGAGCGAAAATAAGCATGTTATTGCCTATGATGACGAAGGTGGTGGTTGGGCTGGAAGATTAATATGGACGCTTGATGTGCTTGAACATAGGAATTACTCCTACTTAAACGGAGGAATTACCGCCTGGATGAGAGAAGGCTATTCTCTTGAGACCGAGAATAACGACGTAACCGTTTCTCGACCTAAAGATACTCCTTATTTAGGATCCATCAATCGAAATGTAATTGCAGATCTCGATGAAGTCCTTGAGCAGATTAAAACCCCTGATTCCATAGTTTGGGATGCTAGGGCAAAGGAAGAATATTTCGGCACAAAAAAAACTGCTCTTAGGAATGGACATATTCCAGGGGCGATCAACCTCGACTGGTTAGACCTTATGGATCGAGAAAATGACCTGCGGTTGCTACCTCTTTCTGAGCTATCAGAAAAATTAACCGCTTTAGGCATTACTCCTGATAAGAAAATTATAACCCATTGCCTATCTCACCATAGGTCAGGACTTAGTTATCTAGTTGGAAAGGCCCTTGGTCTTTCGATTCGAGCCTACGACGGGTCATGGTCGGAATGGGGAAATCATGCCGACACTCCCATTGAATATTGATTAATTGCTACCAAAAAAATCGAAACTTTCCAAAATGAAACCTTTCATAATTCTTCAGTATTTACTTCCTAAAAATTTGCTTTCTCGGCTTGTTGGATTATTTGCCGAAGGTACATTCTTTAAGAAGCTCCTCATTAAAACATTCATTATGCGATATAAAGTCGATATGTCTGAGGCTTTGATTCAGGACATTAATCAATTTGAAAACTTCAATGGTTTTTTTACCCGAGCTCTAAAGAAAAATGCCCGTTATATAGAGAACATACCAGGAGTTATAGTATGCCCCACCGATGGAGTGGTGAGCCAACTTGGAAATATCGAAGACGACAAAATACTGCAAGCTAAAGGTCACAACTATTCTTTGATTGAACTCTTAGGTGGCGATCTTGATATTGCAGAAAGCTTTCGATCCGGTAGCTTTGCCACCATCTACCTTGCTCCAAAAGATTACCATCGAGTGCATATGCCATTGGCAGGAACCCTCAAAAAAGTAATCTATGTTCCAGGAAGCTTATTTTCAGTAAATAGAGTCACCGCAGAGCATGTTCCAAACCTATTCACACGTAATGAACGGGCTGTCTGCTATTATAATAGTGAAGCCGGCCCAATGGCGATGATTCTAGTAGGTGCTATGATTGTAGCTGGAATTGAAACTGTTTGGTCAGGGCAAATTTGTCCGAATCAGAGATTGCGTAAAGTTCAATCCACAAATTATGAGAATAAGAACCCAGCGATTGAATTGGCGGCTGGGTCAGAAATGGGCAGATTTAAACTTGGCTCGACAGTTATTGTACTTTTTGGGCATGGCGCGGTTACGCTAGATAAAAACCTTTCGGTAAGTTCCGGCGTAAAAATGGGGCAAAAGCTGGGACAATTGAATGCCACACTCTGAACTCATTGATGCCGATCCTATATAGATATTTTTCACGGAGCCCTTCCAGGAAGAAATAATGACTCAAGATGAATTAAAACAAGCTGCAGCTAAAGCTGCATTTGACTATGTCGAATCGATTCTAGAAGAAGACACTATAATAGGAATCGGTACCGGGTCTACGGCGAATTTTTTTATCGAAGAGCTTGGAAAAATCTGCCATAGAATAAATGGAGCTGTCGCGAGCTCGGAAGAATCAACGCAAAGGTTAAAAAAGCTTGGAATTCCCGTTTATGATCTAAATAGTGTCGGCTTTGTTTCTGTTTATGTTGATGGAGCGGATGAGACTAATAAACATTTGCAGCTCATCAAAGGCGGAGGTGCTGCGTTAACTCGAGAAAAAATTATAGCCGCCGCTGCTGATGAATTCATTTGTATTGTAGATGAATCTAAAATGGTCTCAATACTCGGAAATTTCCCACTTCCTGTAGAAGTAATCCCATTAGCAAGGAGCTATGTAGCAAGAGAGATAGTTAAGCTAGGGGGAGATCCGGTTTATCGAGAAGGATGTATCACTGACAATGGTAATCACATTTTAGATATCTATAATCTGGAAATTTTAGCGCCGAGAGAATTAGAACAACAGTTAAACCAAATTACAGGTGTGGTATGTAATGGATTGTTCGCTCAGCGGGGAGCAAATCGATTAATATTGGGGACAAGTACAGGCATCAAGACTGTACTGCCTTGAGCGCATGTAAGTCTTCCAGTTAACTGCGAAGAATAAAAAAGGACTTTAAGCCTGATTCAGAAAATATGACCGAGTAGTCTTACTTCTGCTTCACTTTTCGAATAGCTCTGCCCTCTTTGCAAACGCTATCAATGAAGTCTCAGATATTAAAGCGGGTTAACGTTTTCCGCCTGAGGGCCTTTCTGACCCTGGGTAACTTCCATACTAACTTTTTGGCCTTCATGGAGCGTTCTTCTTCCAGAACCATTTATGGCACTAAAATGGACGAAGACATCTTTGCCCCCTTCTTGCTCAATAAAACCAAAACCTTTCTCGTCGTTAAACCACTTAACGGTACCCTCAACTGTGTCTGACATATCACTCTCGTACTGTAGTAAATTTTAGAAGTTTGAAACTGCCACTTCTAAGCTATGGTGAACTGTGAATATAATTATCACTAATACACCAACTACATAGGTAACAATTTCTCGGCCGAAATCGACCGAAAATCCAGTGTACGCTCAAAATTTATCAGATGGAATGCGATTTTGTCGCAAATTGTAACGATGATTGGGCCATGGATAAGCTGCCTATCTATAATCCTACTTGTCACTAATCACGGTCCATTACTGAGCTTTTAATCGAATAGTTTGCCCGGGTTCATAATATTTTTCGGATCAAACACAGCCTTCAATGCTTTCAGATAGGCAATCTCAGCAGGCGACCTAGAGTAGTGAAGATAAGGTTTCTTCAACAACCCAACCCCGTGCTCAGCTGAAATACTACCTCCATACTTTCTAACAATTTCAAATATCTCATTAGAAACTTTGGAACATTTTTCAAAAAATTCTTCCTTAGCTAAGGCGTCCGGCTTCAAAATATTTAGATGAACATTACCATCGCCTATGTGACCAAACCAGATAATTTCAAAATCAGGGTAAGCTCTGGTTACGAGCTCGTCAACTTCTTGTAAAAATTGAGGCACCTTTGAAACCTTTACAGAAATGTCATTTTTGTAAGGAGTAAACTTGGAAATAGTTTCAGAAATATCTTCTCTTAATTTCCAGATACTTTCTGCTTGGGTTAAGTTTTGACTAACTGTTCCATCTACGACCCATCCAGATTCCATACAAGATTCAAAGAGGCCCATAGCCGTTTCCATATCGTTCTCAGAGAATTTTTCAAACTCAATCAGCACATAAAATTCGCACTCAGATTTAAATGGCCGCTGTAATCCTTTTTCTCCAATGACATGAGCTAGGGCTTTGTCCGAAAAGAACTCAAAAGCCGAAAGATTCAGTTTGTTCTGAAATGATTGCAAGATATTTATGGTTACCGATATGTTCTCAACACCCAGAATTAGAACTGTTGGATCGAATGGTTTGTTGCATAAATTTACTGTGACTTCAGCGATTAATCCCAAAGTGCCTTCTGAGCCAATAAAAAGATGCCGAAGGTCATAGCCAGTGGCATTTTTCACTAGGCCTCGATTTAATTCGAGAAGGTCGCCATTGCCAGTGACGACTTTAAGGCCCTGTACCCAATTTCGCGTCATACCATAACGAATTACTTTAATACCGCCAGCATTTGTTGCAACGTTACCGCCGATCTGGCTAGAGCCAGAGGAGGCGAAGTCTACTGGATAGAATAAATCATTGTCTTTTGCAAACTGTTGTAACTGTTCTGTTATCACCCCGGGCTGGCAAACCGCTTGACGATCAGTTGGGTCAAAATTCAAAATCTTATTCATTCGATCAAACGCGATTACCAACTCGCCATTGCTTGCAACTGCTCCGCCACTAAGTCCAGTTCGGCCACCGGAAGGCACAATTGCTAATTCATGGTGATTCGCGAGTTTTACAATCTTCACTAGCTGATCTACTGAGACTGGCAAAACAATGGCCAGCGGCCTAGGAGGAATAACCTTAGTCCAGTCTTTCCCATAAAACTCAAGGTCGGCAGGGTCTGTCTTCACCCAATCCGGTCCAGTCAATGTTCTCAGCTCGAAAAGGAATTTTTTATGGTTGCTGGTCATATTTTGTTATTCACTTATTGGTGTATTCCCGCATCCTAGGATTAATATCAGTTCCCAATATCGGCAGTCCAATGAAGGAATAGGTTATGTGGTAATTGATGTAGATGTCCAGTAAAGCGAAATATCATCGATCCACTTGAATCACATAGCCGGCACTATTCGAAGTAGGATTTTGTTTCAATTTGATGAATTAACTTGGCTTATAATGTGGGCAACAGAGAAATTTCACCACATCGAATTCTTGCTCAGAACCTTAGATTATCGCGCTAATTTGGTCGAAAACTTTCCGTCTAATCTCTAGGGATTCATTAACAAGGTGATGTCTCGCTCCTCTCACGATCTTACTATTAGAATTTGGAAATTTTATTTTTAATTGCTGTAGATTAAATTTCCAATCCACGGTCTTATCTTCATCGCCTTGGATTATATTCAATTCCAAACCCGATGTGGCTGCCGCAGCAAACCGTTTTTGGAAATCGATCATCGCAAGCACCCATGATCGCGGCAGCTTTTCCGACTGTAGAGGGTCCCTATGACGAATAAATTGCAAGAAATCCGGATCATGGCTATTTTTTGAAAATTTTCTCGGAATGGACTTAAACAACATGCGAGAGAATGTAAATAAAATCCTCCCTCTGTTCCACAAGTATGGACGTACTAGCGGCCCAAGCAATATAATTTTCCTAAACACTGTGCTCGCAATCCTTGATTCACTAAGAAAGCTATCGATGAGAACACTAGCCCCAGTACTCTGACCAAGAGTTATCCACGGCTGTGGTAATTCTTGCTTTTTAGCTTCTTCAACAACCGCCGCGAACGCATGAACATAGTAAAGGAAAGACTCTATACTCGCGGGTTCGCCACTGGAGAGACCATGCCCTGGCAGATCGAAGATTACCACTCCATAGCCCTGCGACAAACAATGTTCGATTAAATGACCATAGATTCCTGTGTGATCGAAATATCCATGGAGTAAAAATGCAGTGCCTTTTTGATCGCTGCTGGAATCAAAAAAATACTGGGCAACAATGGTGAATTCACCGCTCTCTAATATCCCAGCAGAATGAGATACATGATTCTTAGAGATGAAATCAAAGCTATAAAAATCTCTATATTGCTTCAGCAGCTCTGATTCAGTGTGAGAATTATTCGTCTGATGCGTTTTCTTTATTGCGGAGTTGAACGAAAAACTGTCATCATTAGAGATCTTTGCTCGATCTGCAGTTGGGAAAAATTGTATTGGCGGAAGACTTAAACGAAGTTTCTCAGCATCGCTTTTTGCAAACATGAGAACTCCCTCTCTGTTTGGTTCAACTGAAAAATAAATAACGCACAAACTATGCTACGTTTGAATACCTGTCCGCCATTTCTTCTAATGTATAAACTTTCTTAATATTTGAAATTTGCCCGGCACAGCCAAAGGCTTCCAGCCTCGATTTAACAATATCACGCATAGCATCCATTGTCGGGATCAGAAATTTCCGCGGGTCAAATTCTGATTTGTTCTCTGCCAAAAATTTTCTAGCTGCGCCAGTCGAAGCCAGGCGTAAATCAGTATCTATATTTATTTTACGAACACCGTGCCGAATTCCTTCTTGAATTTCTGCTACCGGGACACCGTAAGTTTCTGGAATTTCACCACCGAACTGATTAATGATAGCCAACCATTCCTGCGGCACAGAAGAAGATCCATGCATTACCAGGTGAGTATTCGGGATTCTCGAATGGATTTCTTTAATTCTATCAATCGCAAGTATGTCGCCGGTCGGTGGGCGGCTAAACTTATATGCTCCATGGCTTGTGCCCACTGCGATCGCCAAGGCATCAACCCCTGTGGCATCAACAAAATTAGAGGCTTCTTCTGGATTCGTTAACAATTGCTCCATCGATAGTTTACCCTCCGCACCGATGCCATCTTCTTTCCCGGCCATGCCAGTTTCCAGAGAGCCCAAACACCCAATTTCACCCTCAACTGAAACACCACAGGCATGGGCCATATCTACTGTAGTTTTGGTTACTCGTGCGTTGTACTCAAAATCTGTTGGGGTCTTGCCATCCTCAGCCAAAGAGCCATCCATCATTACAGATGAAAAGCCTAATTGAATGGAGCGCTGACAAATTGCGGGAGATACGCCATGATCTTGATGCATAACAATTGGCACATGTGGAAATTCTTCAATAGCTCCTTGAATAAGATGTTTTAAAAAATTAGCACCTGCATATTTTCTCGCGCCAGCTGAGGCCTGCAAAATAACTGGACTATTGAGCTCATGTGCACCTTCCATTATGGCTCGAATTTGTTCCAAATTATTTACATTGAATGCTGGAACTCCATAATTATCCTCGGCGGCATGATCTAACAATTGTCTTAAGCTGATAAGTGCCATATCTAAAACCTCTTCATGTATTTTGTATCATCTATATAATCATAATGATTCATCTAACAATTTAGCACTGAATTCTTTATGACTAAATTAAGTTATAATTCAATCAGTCTTTAGCTTGTTCAATATTGCGAATTTCAAAAAGTCACTTTCTCTAATATATCAACTGCCGGCAGTTTCGCTCCCTGCACATATTCAAGGAATGCCCCACCACCAGTAGAAATATAGGAAATATCTTCGGTTACAGAATATTTGTCAATTGCAGAAATTGTTTCTCCACCGCCAGCAATAGAGAATCCCGTGTTTTTCGCGATTGCCTTTGCTACCGTTTTAGTGCCATTAGAAAATTGAGAAAACTCAAAAACCCCTACCGGTCCATTCCAAATAATAGTTTTCATATTACCTATTAATTCCGCAAAGTGCATTGCAGTATCCGGACCAATATCGAGAATCATATCGTCTTCATCAATCTCAGAAAGTTGCTTAGTTATGCCAATAGCATTCTCAGCGAACTCTTTGGCAACAACTACGTCCGTTGGCAAGGGTATATGAGTTTTTGTCATTAATTCCCGAGCCATATCAACTAGGTCTGGCTCATGTAGTGATTTTCCGATATTTACACCGCTGGCAATCAGAAAAGTATTAGCGATACCGCCACCGACAATAAGTTGATCCACCATAGTAGAAAGATTGATTAGAACCTCCAGCTTACTGGATACTTTCGCTCCTCCAACAACAGCCATCATTGGCCTTATTGGATTCTCAAGCGAACGATCTAGAGCATCCAGCTCCTTCGCCAAGAGCGGCCCTGCACAGGCAAGCGCAGCATATTCGGCCACAGCATGTGTGCTCGCCTGTGCTCGATGAGCCGCACCAAAGGCATCCATAACAAAGATATCGCAAAGTTGGGCATAAGATTTAGCCAGATTTGCATCATTGTCTTTCTCTCCATCATTTACCCGCACATTTTCAAGCAGCACTACCGAGGAGTCAGTGCTCGATAGGCAATCTGGATTCGTTAAATAATCGTTGATAAGGGGCACGTTATAATTCAATAGCTGGGTGAGGTGATCTGCGACCGGCTGAAGTGAAAATTGGTCCTGCTGGTCTATGGTAATCCCTTCTTTTGGGCGGCCCAGGTGCGACATAAGAATAACCTTAGCGCCGGCCTCCCTTGCCATCTCGATAGTAGGAAGAGTTGCACGAATTCGAGTATCATTTGCCACTTTTCCTGCGACTATTGGCACATTCAAATCTTCTCTAATGAGAACCCTCTTGGATGTTAGGTCCAGTTGACTCATGCGTCGAAATGTCATTATTAATTCCTGAAAGATCCCAAAATTTGCTTCTACTGCAAACTATTCTTTTCCATAATTCTGAGCTGCGCATTAACCTTACTTATCTGTTGGAAGAAGCTATGCTTTTGATAGATGCTGCGCCACATCCAGCATTCGGTTTGCATAAGCCCATTCATTATCGAACCATACCAATAACTTTACCAAATTTTTACCTGCAACCCGGGTCTGGTTTAAATCAACAATTGATGACCTCGGATCATGATTAAAATCACAAGATGCCAAAGGCTCGCGGGTACAACCCAACACATTGATTGGAAAATTCTCGCAAGCGTTTTCAATAGTGCGATTAACTTCTGCTGTGTTGGTCGGATTATTAACATGTACTGTTAAATCCATTGCCGAAACATTTACTGTAGGTACGCGAATAGCCTGTGCTTCGAGTTTGCCTCTTAGCGCTGGTAGTATTCGCTCAATGCCTTTTGCCAATTCGGTATCCACTGGAATCATCGATTGCATAGCGCTTCGAGTTTTTCGCAAATCGTTGTGATGGTATGAGTCTATTACTGGTTGATCATTCATGGCCGAATGGATTGTAGTAATAACTCCCGACTCTATACCGAAAGCGTCATCCAGCACTTTTAATACTGGAACGATACAATTACTTGTGCAAGAAGCATTGGAAATTACCTTGTCTTCTTTGCTCAACTCTTGGTGGTTAATTCCATAAACCACTGTGGCATCAACATCGTTGTGAGCTGGCTGTGAAAACAGAACTCTGGCAGCCCCTGAATCGATATGCTCCTGCGCGGTTTGCCGGTCAGAAAATGACCCACTGCACTCCATAACCAGATCAACTCCCAGTTCTGACCAAGGAAGAGTTTTCAGATCCGCATTGTTGAAAATTTTTATTTCGTCACTGTTGACTATCAAGCTCCCTATATTCTTTATGGTTCCTTCATCACTTTCACTCTCTCCGACAGTACCGGAGAACCGGCCATGTGTACTGTCATAACGGGTAAGATGTGCGAGAGTTTTGACATCAGCGAGATCGTTAATCGCTGCAATGCGCAGATTGGGATAATTCTCGGATTCGTAAAAAGATCGCAAAACACAACGACCAATACGGCCATATCCGTTAATAGCAATATGATAAGACATAGTTGTATACCAGCCAGTGAATTAGCTATAAAGTAACGAAAATTTTGCTATAAAATTTACTAAAGGAGTATCACTTTAGTCGAAAGACTTAACCGTCTCGATCACGTTCCCAACGGTAAATCCGAAATGCTCCATCAATACAGAGCCTGGCGCAGATTCGCCAAAAGATTCCATTCCAATAATTTTGCCATCGAGACCGACAAATTTATACCAATAGTCAGTGCCAGCTGCTTCCACAGCTACTCTATTACGAACTGCGGCAGGCAATACTGCTTCTCGATACGCCGGGTCTTGGGCTTCAAATAGGTCAACGCTGGGCAAAGAAACCATTCTTGCTTTGACTCCAGAGGCTTGCAAAGACTCAACTGCATCCATACAAATACTTACTTCGGACCCGGTCGCTATTACCACAACTGTTGGCACACCATCACAGTCTTTAAGTATGTAACCACCTTTAGCAATATCACTCAATTGCTGATCGCTGCGGTCTTGATGAACAACTGATTGCCGAGTAAAAACTAAAGCAGTCGGTCCAGTACTACGTTCCAATGCTGCCTTCCAAGCGACTGCTGCTTCGACGTTGTCGCAAGGTCTCCATACAGACATATGAGGAGTCGAGCGCAAGCTTGCAAGCTGCTCAACAGGTTGATGAGTGGGCCCATCTTCTCCCTGCCCAATTGAGTCATGAGTGTAAACTAGAATACTTTGTTGCTTCATCA
>CAWKZI010000043.1:0-10090 GCA_963854365.1 Gammaproteobacteria bacterium | reverse complement strand
TCAATATCTATATCCGTTATTTGTGTGCATTATCGCTTTCGTTGTAAGAAATCATGGCTCACAGATTTCTTTTATAGATAACACTATTATTAGGGCAATTTTAGTTGAGTTCTGCTAACTACCCAGTGGCAACCGCAGTTCTTTTTCAATCTAATTTTAAGAAAAGCACAAAAGGATAGAGAGGTTCTTTTGAAAAAACTCAGTGCACTTCATCACATTAGTATCATCGAATCCCGCGGCACAAACTGTGCCTGGGTAAGGATAAAATACAATAACAAGAGCTTTCAAAAATCGTTCCCGTTTAAGAAATTTGGTGGAAAGAATAAGGCGATTGCTGCCGCAAAAAAAAAGCGGGATGAGGAAGGTAAGAAAATTTATGGCAAAAATTGGCCTTATGCCAAATTTAGCCCCCGTAAAATTTCTCCTCTAAACAGCTCTGGGGAAATCGGGGTTAGCTATTCCGAGAAAGACCATTCATGGGTCGCCACTTGGCAGGAAGGAAAAGGCGTTAGACGTAAACAGAAAAATTCTTATTTTTCCATTAACAAATATGGCGAAGCCAAAGCAATGAAAATGGCGGTTAAAGCGCGCCGAAGCGCCGTAAAGGCAAACCAAATTCAATAGATGAGCATTAAATAGGAGCTAAGGAAGGAATAGTCAAGCAGCCGCGAAATTCTCTAATTGCCACCAGATAGCACCGGTGATGCCCATATTTGATTAGAATCTAGCGCCCTCGCGTAGACTAGATTAGCATCGAAGTTTAGTCGATCGACGCCGTAAACTTCAAACAATGCTTCAAAACTAGTAAGCGCTTCATCGTTATCGACAGCAGTAACTAAATCCATTAGTGCATCCACATTAGCCAAAGCTTGAGCCGTGTGCATTAAACCGGCATCGCGCATACCAGAAATTAGTATCACCTGGGTATCGACACTGGCAGGAAAAGTAGAGAACATACCGTAGTCTCTGAACGGCTCACCTTCCTCAGGCAACCCAGCATCACTGGTGTAATACTTCGAAGTTTCTGTGTTTAGTAACTCATCGTAGCTTCGGCCAATTTTTAACCCAGATCCCGCAAAAGCCATGTTGGCTAATTTTTCTAGCGCACTCAGGTAACCTATATATACAATATGATTACTTCTAATATCTGAAGTAGTTAAGTCAGACATCATCGTAATGCCTACTGGCTTGCCACTCTTCTCCAGTATAGGAACTATTTTTGCAAGCGCAAAGGCACTGCCTTCTGGCATATAACTTAAATCTAGGTCGAGATAATTTCCTGCTTGTTCAATATCATTAAATTGTAGATCCTCCAAATCCGTTCGAGAGTTGATATTAAATTCACGCACCATTCTAGCAATGTTTCCATTAGCATTTAGTTCCCCAAATATATAGTAGTCGCCCATTACCAATAATATCGGTTGGTTGTCGCTCAAGACGCTATCCCAAACAGGGTGCTCGGCTACTTCGAATGTAGATTGATTTGAAGTTGTAGCACTACCTGTTATTAGAACTATTAAATTAGCTAACAACAAAAATACTACCGTGAACATTAGTCCGTTAGTAAAACTAAGATATGGTCCAGGCCTCTTAATTCTCAGAGGCATTAAACTCGAACTTTGTGAATTCACTGCAATGGCATACTGCCCTTTGGGTATAACGATTCGATATGTTGCACCCTGCTCATTATTTTCATAATAGGAATCGAGTTTTTTTCGCAGCTGATGCACATAGACGCGAACTGCAGAATCTGCTGTAACATCAAAATCTTCACCACGACCTAAAACTTCGATCGCGAGTTCTAGCTCTCTAGGCAGGCGGTTCTCAAGAGAACATTGAACCAGATACTGAAGCATCACCGAGTAAAATTTCGACCGCCCCAACTCGCCACTATTGATGATCCGCCGGCAGAGTGCGCGCAATTCTGCTTCACTGAATACTTCGCCAATGGATTTTAGGTTCGGACTGTCTTTTGCAATATCTCTCATTATTTATACAAGCTTCGCTACTAAGAATCTAATTATAGCAGCTTTGATGAATTGAGAACGTCAACTTCCTTTAGCTTCACTGGAAGCAGAGCTAGACGGATACACCCAGCAATTAGACCCAAATGCACTTACCTTTTTGCTCTTTTTTCGATCAATCAATGTACCTATAGATACATACTATTTTGGATTATTTACAACATCGACTTCTATCATTTATACCCGCCTATAATTAAATTATATGAGTAAGATGCACACACCTAAAAGTATAGTGCATAAAAAAGATGTAGGGGTAGTAAAGGCGGCCTAAGAAGTCAGAATTTGATTAGAAGTGATTTAAGCTTGTCGTTATAATCGATTTCACCCTCCAAGACATATTGCTCATGATTACGCTCGATATAACGCAAATCATAGAGATAATTCACCATAGTGCCTCTGGATTGGCTAATGCCTTTCTCACTGAGGTCAGCTGAAGTGTGTACTTGATGAACCTTTGCTCCATTTCCGAGATGGAAACGAGCAACGGGATCGGCTGGATACTTCCCTCGTTTAGCCAATAATAAATAGTTGAGAGCGGTTCGCTTTATAAGCTCGTCATTTTCACTAATGGATTCAAGACTCGGCGATAGCGATTTAAGCTCTTTTTTAAGATTGATAAGTTCCTCCGGCTCTCCTGCACTATCTGCGCCTAACCATCGATCTAAGCTTGGTATTGGGGAAAGAGTCACAAAGGTCTTAATAGAAGGAAATTCTCCTTGGAGTTCTTGCACTACCTGCTTGATCAAAAAATTACCAAATGAAATATTTTTTAAACCAGGCTGGCAATTACTAATACTATAAAATGTTGCAGTTTTGTAATCAGAAGGATTAACAACGTCTCCACCATTGTCTTCCAGGATAGAGTCTATTGAATGTGGAACCTCTTTCGTTAAAGCAACCTCAACAAAAATGAGAGGCTCATCCACTAAGGCTGGATGAAAGTAAGCAAAGCAGCGGCGATTTGGTGGGTCGATGCGACTGCGAAGGTCATTCCAATCTTTTATTTCGTGCACAGCTTCATAGCGAATGATCCGTTCAAGTATTGCCGCTGAAGTAGCCCAATTAATTGTCTGCAGCACAAGAAAACCCCGGCCAAACCAGGAAGAGAATAAACGCACGAAGTCTCCATCAACCGATTTAAGCTGCGGATAATCTTTAATCTGTTTGAGTAAATCAGTACGCATCGCCACTAGGTCATGGGTCGCGCCCGGCGTTTGATTAAGTCTTTTGAACAAATCATTACGTTTTGGCCGAGTGGCATCGGAAAGTTTGTTTAGATTTGAGCTCGAAGGGTCTTTTTCATAAGTTTCATAGACTCGTTTCACCATTGCTGGGTCTGCGTTAAAATTTTCCTCTAGGTTTTTAAAGAATTCTAATTTTTGAGCTTCATTAAGTTCAATGTAATGATCGAGTACTTGTCGTGCAGTAACAATGCCGGAAACTTCACCTACTGTACCCATTAGCTTTTCTAGCAACTCATCGATTGATGCTGCTTCGCTATTAGTGAAGAATAATCCACGTTGGCGGTTAACTAACCCGCTGAGGAAATCTTGAAATCTGCCAAATGCCATTTACTAACCTTACAACACAGCTCTTAATTCAGCTAATATTTGCGTAGCCCAGACAATCTATACAATCAATAGTTTTAAGTATTCCCTCGTGTATCACGAGCTGCTTAAAGTAAAACTTTCTGAGTAGCAACTTAAGTATTCAATTAAAAAATATAAAAAGAACTTTCAAAATTCGCAATACCAAATTTATTATCTTTAATAATCCGAGTTGCGTCCCCTTCTGGGTCATCTCTAAATATTAGTAAAGCTATAGTCATGCTCTGGCAAACATTTGAAGGACTTGCTTTGCTGAAAAGCAAGTTCTTCAGCCCAATGCACAGCCGGTGAATTCAATAGGGGCCATATCGCTGGCTTTTACGCTGACCCCTGCGAACAAGCATATTGCTCCTTTCTCCTTAGATATAAGTTCTACCCATTAAAACGATCCATTAAGAACCATTAACCTTTGATAAAAGCAATGTTCACGGCACGTATCATAAAAGAAAAACTCTTTCTTATTATGCTATCAATTACCGCAAAGGGGTAAAATTTTAGTATATTGTCAACAATATTGTTGAATTATCTACTTTTTTGGTAGATTATTCAAACTTAGCTTAGGTATTGTTAACAAAAATAATGATAGACGAAGAATTCACCCCTCTAATAGAAACGCGACCATCAACGCTTGCCGATGACGTCTTCTCCAATCTTCGAACGGCGATAGTAAAGGGCGAGCTAGAACCCGGATCAAAAATCAATGAACCCCAACTAAGTAAATTATATGGCATCAGCAGAGGCCCGCTCCGTGAAGCTATTCGACGACTGGAAGGCTGCAAACTTGTCGAAATTACACCAAATGTTGGCGCTAAAGTAATTTCTCTTAATAAATCACAAGCTATTGAAATATATCAAATTAGAGAATATTTAGAAGGTTTAGCATGTCGTCTATCGGCAACCCGGGTTGAGAAAAAAGATTGTAACAAGTTACGCGATTTGCTTTCTAATCATGAACAACAGATCCAGTCAGAAAATGGCAGGCTTTATTACCAAAAAGAAGGTGATTTAGATTTTCACTATCTGATTGTTCAGCTCAGTGGAAATGCGCGGCTATTTCACTTGCTTTGCGAAGAGTTATATCACCTGCTGCGCTTGTATCGCTGCCAAACGAGCAGTAAACCGTCCCGCCCTGAACAAGCTTTTAAAGAGCATCACAACATAGTTGATGCACTAGAAAATCGAGATGGCGAACTGGCAGAAATGCTCATGAGGCGACATATTGCCAATGCGAAAGAAACATTAATCAGTCAATTTGGACAGTAGATAATTTATATAGATCAGATTGTTAAATAATCTAAATTGAGGAGAAATTTATGACTTCACTATCCCCGGGAGCCAAGTTTAGAAAAGCCCTACAAGACAATAAGCCACTCCAGATTGTTGGAACAATTAACGCATACTGCGCCATGCTAGCTGAAGATGCAGGGCATGATGCGATCTATCTATCCGGTGGTGGTGTGGCGAATGCGTCCTACGGCCTTCCTGACCTTGGAATTACTAGTCTTAATGATGTAGTTACAGATGTTGAAAGAATATCTAATGCTACTGATGTGCCTTTGCTTGTGGATATCGATACTGGCTGGGGTGGGGCATTCAATATAGCCCGGTCCATAAAGGCAATGGAGAAAGCTGGCGCTGCTGCAGTGCATATCGAGGATCAGGTATCGCAGAAACGCTGCGGGCATCGACCTAATAAGGCTATTGTTAGCCAAGAGGAGATGGTTGATCGCATAAAAGCTGCGAGTGATGCCAAGATAGATGGCGATTTTTTAATTATGGCACGAACTGATGCTCTTGCTGTAGAGGGTATGGAAGCTGCCATTCAACGCGCAGTGGCCTGCGTCGAGGCTGGCGCCGATGCCATATTTCCCGAGGCTGTGATTGAATTGGAGCAGTATAAGAAATTCGCAGAAGCTGTGAATGTGCCGATTCTGGCGAATATTACTGAATTTGGCCAGACACCGCTCTTTAATTGTAATGAATTGGAAAAAAATGGTGTGGCCATGGTCCTTTACCCATTAAGCGCTTTTCGCGCTATGAGCAGAGTAGCTTTGGACGTATATCAGACTATTTCGATCAATGGTGACCAAACAGCCGTATTAGATAAAATGCAATCTAGAACAGAGCTCTATGAAGTGTTGGGGTACCATGCATATGAGCAAAAGCTGGATCTATTATTTGAGTTAGATAAATAGATATTTCAGTAAGTTATAGTTTTTTATTAAATATATATTAAACATTGGTCAACACTTTGAATGCGAGCTTAAGTGACCAAGGATTAGCTTAGAAAATCATTGGAGAAGAGAAAATGGCAGAGAAAAAATTGGGTGGTGCCGGCTTACGAGGCCAGGTTGCCGGAGAAACAGCACTGTGCACTGTGGGCAAGACGGGTACCGGGCTTACTTATCGAGGCTACGACATCAGTGTACTAGCAGAGAAAGCTAAATTTGCTGAAGTAGCCTTTCTGCTGCTCAAAGGTCGGCTCCCCGCACAGACTGAACTTGATACTTATTCCGCTAAAATCAAATCATTAAGAAGCTTACCTCAAAAACTAAAAGACGTTCTTGAGAGAATCCCTGCTTCCGCTCATCCGATGGATGTAATGCGGACCGGCTGCTCAATGCTAGGCAATTTAGAGATTGAAAAGGACTTTTCAGAACAAGACGAAGTGGTGGATCGACTACTAGCAGTATTTCCGTCGATTATTTGTTACTGGTATATGTTCTCTCATGAGGGGAAGCGAATCAATACTGCTCTGGATGATGATTCAATAGGCGCCCATTTCCTTCACATGCTTCATGGAAAAGCTCCTAATGAGTTATTTAGTCAGGTTATGGATGTCTCACTTATTCTCTACGCGGAGCATGAATTCAACGCCTCAACCTTCACTGCCAGGGTTTGCGCTTCCACTCTCTCAGATATGCACTCCTGCGTAACTTCTGCTATCGGCAGTTTGCGAGGCCCACTGCACGGTGGCGCAAATGAAGCAGCTATGGACATGATTGAAAACTGGAAGTCTGTCGGCGAGGCAGAAAGCCAAATCTTGGGCATGCTGGAACGAAAAGACAAAATTATGGGCTTTGGCCATGCTATTTACAGTGAATCCGATCCCCGCAACACGATTATTAAACAATATGCTGAAAAGCTAGCTGATCATGTCGGTGATTCGGTGCTCTATCCAGTATCAGTCCGCTGTGAAGAGGTTATGTGGCGAGAGAAGAAGCTATTTTGTAACGCCGATTTCTTTCATGCCTCTGCTTATCATTTTATGAATATACCGACCAAGCTCTTCACACCAATATTCGTGATGTCTCGCCTCACCGGCTGGGCAGCTCACGTTAAAGAACAACGTGCCAATAACCGCATAATCAGACCCAGTGCAAACTATACTGGGCCTGAAACTTCAATTTGGGTGGATATAGCTGATAGGTAAGGACTATTCACTTAACCGATACCCTTGCCCGGCACCAGCATGTCCCTAGTCAAGCTTAGCTATGTGATTCACGTTGCTTATCAATCGTAAATATAGCACTGGGCTTCAGTAGCTGCCGGCAGGGTTATCGAAAAAATATCTATTTAATTTAATTTAATTAATGCATATAAGTAGCTGATTTAAAGGATTAATAAATGTCTCAAAATGTTGATGTAAACACCCGATCAGAGCCGGACCAGGTATTAAAGGACATCGCTGACTATGTTTGCGATTACGAAATTGATTCCGATGAGGCTTTTAATACAGCGCGAAACTGCCTTATGGATACGCTCGGATGCGGCCTCTTAGCCTTGCGGTTTCCCGAGTGTACAAAACTGCTTGGACCAATTGTTGAAGGAACTATAGTGCCGCATGGAGCTCGGGTTCCAGGCACGCAACTGCGACTAGACCCAGTCAAAGCTGCTTGGGACATAGGCTGCATAGTTCGTTGGCTGGATTACAACGATACCTGGCTGGCCGCTGAGTGGGGCCATCCTTCCGATAACCTTGGAGCCATATTGGCAGTTGCTGATTTTATATCACAGCAAAATATCGCGGCCGGAAAAGAACCTCTAAGCATACGTGAAGTTCTCATCGCAATGATTAAAGCCCATGAGATACAAGGGGTTTTGGCGCTAGAGAATAGTTTTAACCGAGTTGGGCTTTGCCATGTACTATTAGTAAGAGTAGCAAGCACGGCCGTAGTCACTAAAATGCTTGGTGGTACTAAGGACCAGATTATCGATGCCCTGTCTCAAGCATGGGTAGATGGTTCTAGCTTACGAACGTACCGTCACGCACCTAATGCTGGTCCTCGCAAGTCTTGGGCTGCTGGAGATGCAACTTCACGAGCCGTGCGCCTTGCAGACCTCACCCTACGTGGCGAGATCGGCTACCCAAGCGTGCTAACTGCACCGACCTGGGGCTTCTATGATGTGTCTTTTAAAGGAAATTCTTTTATATTTACAAGAGCTTATGAATCTTACGTAATGGAAAACATTCTTTTTAAGATATCTTTCCCTGCTGAGTTTCATTCGCAAACTGCCGCGGAAGCTGCCGTTCGACTCCATCCGCTAGTCAAGGATCGTATTGAAGATATTGAGAAGATCGTAATTCACACTCATGAGTCCGCAATAAGAATAATCAGTAAAGTTGGTCCTCTGAATAATCCAGCTGACCGCGATCACTGCCTCCAGTACATGACAGCGGTACCTTTGATATTCGGCAATTTAATAGCAGAACACTACGAAGATGACTTTCATGACTCTAATCCGATAATCGATCAACTACGAGAAAAGATGGAAATTCATGAGAACACAACTTATACGAAGGAATATCTGGAACCCGAAAAACGCTCCATTGCTAATGCCCTACAGATTTATTTCAAAGATGGAAATTGCACGGAAAAAGTGGAAATTAACTATCCTGTAGGCCATAAGCGACGTCGCAAGGAGGGTATCCCCCTTCTAGAGGAGAAATTTCAAGCAAATCTTGCGACGAAGTTCCCAGCAAAGCGCTGTCGAAAGATCTTTGAGCTATGCAAAGACCAAAGGCGATTAGAACAAACTCCTGTTAATGAGTTTATGGACCTTTTTGTAATCTAAAATTAGTCAATCTTCCAATTTCTTGCTATCGCGATTACCTAAGCTGACAACAAGGTTTTGGGCAGCAAACCGACTTGATGTTGATACATGTTGTTCGCAAGCAAGGTTATTGCAACTGGCAGGCCGCTTTGATTTTCTAAGATTAAACTCCACATATGGGTCGTATCTTTATGTTTTTAATACGGTTCTATTTAATATAAAACCAAGGATTCAACAATGAATAATGCCCTATTCATCTCTACAGCTTTCATTACTGGTTCGTTGATTCCCCTCCAACTAGTATTCAACGCCCAATTGGGAACCATTACACGAAGCCCCTACTCTGCAGGGCTTATAGTGCTTATAGCCGGGTTGCTGACAATGAGCATAATCGCAGTGGTTATGCGCCCGCCAATACCAAGTATAGCGGCTCTGGTAGCGGCACCGCCTAATGTGTATTTAGGTGGGGTTATCGCTTCTGTATACATCGTAGCAATTATCATAGTCTCACCAAAGCTAGGCGTGGGACTTACTACAGCATTGATACTATCCGGCCAGTTAGTTATGGCTTTGGTTCTCGATCACCTCGGGGCATTTGGCAACCCTCAAATAAGTATTAATGCCTGGAGAGTAGGCGGAGTAATAATGATGCTGGGTGGGATTGTGGCAATCAAAACCCATTAGGCTGCTCAATTTAACCAAAGACCGCTTAACATGCGAGACGCGCGCAACCCTCATCATTGGCAATCCTAACAAGCTCAACCTTAATTAATTATGACCTGCCAAATGAAGTATAAACGAGGGATCCAGACACTCCCGTCCAACTTAATTAAGCAAATGCACCACTAATCCACTTTTTAATTTAGGTTCAAACCAGGTGGATTTTGGCGGCATCACCTCGTTAGCGTCGGCTATGGCCATTAAACTTTCGACTGATGTTGCATAAAGCGCAATCGCTGCTTCCCACTTTCCTGAATCAACATGCTTTTCCAATTCACTCAAGCCACGAATACCACCGATAAAATCAATACGAGTATCAGTACGCTGATCTTTTATACCTAAAAGCGGACTTAAAATTGAATTTTGCATGATGCTTACATCTAATATTTGCACAGGATCATCTATATCAATGTTGTTCCGTAACTTTTCACTGACTGAAACTTTGTACCACTGATTATTCAGATAAACTCCATATTCTTGCGCTTTTTCAGGCTTGGCATCAATAAAAGAAACTTTTTCTACTACGAAGTCATTACTTAATTTTTCAATAAATTCAGACGCAGTAAAACCATTTAGATCTTTTACTACACGATTGTAGTCCAAAATTTGCATTTGATTATGGGGAAACACCACGACTAAGAAATTATTATAAGGTTCATCACCTTTATGGCTCGCGTTACGTTT
>CAWKZI010000042.1:0-10150 GCA_963854365.1 Gammaproteobacteria bacterium | reverse complement strand
TATCAACTTCATTGCGCAAGGTACCACCGAATAGACGGCGCTCGTCTTCCTGCTCAAATTCATCTCCATCAATTACGTTGTTCAATATGTAAGTAGGGTTATTAATCAAGCTCATATAGTAAGAACTGGCATAGAGATTTAGATCCCAATTATCTAACTCAAATGATCCAGCTAAGGAGTAACGATGAGAATCTCCGCCCAGGTCGGGGTCGATAAAGCCAAAACGAGAAATTAGGCCGCTCGTCACTGCTCTTTCTGGTATTTGATTAGTCGAAGTCCAGATCGAGTCATAGGCAGATAAAGTTATTCGGCTGGGGATGCCTGCAATGTCGCCAGTGTATTTTAGAAGCCCATTGTACTTTCGGACATCCTGATCTAGGTCGAAATGACCATTGGTTTGTTGATGTTCAAGTGCATAGAGCAAATTGCCTTCGCCGAAAGGTGTTGAATTTGCGATAACGACTCGTAATTCATCTTTGGAACCTAAAGTAATTTCAGAGAAGCCTTCATCCAATACATCATAGGTTCTCATTGAGGAGGAGCCCGCGAGAGAGAAATCCCCGGAATCAGCAAAATAGGGCCCTTTTTGAAAATCTACTCGTTCGATGATTTCAGGAATTATAAAATTAAGATCCATATAGCCCTGGGCATGTGCATGGGTTCGCCAATTAACTGGCATACCATCAAAATACGTCGAAAAGTCTGAGCCATGATCTAGATTAAACCCGCGAAGAAAGTATTGATTGGCTTTGCCTGGCCCGCTGTGTTGCGTAGCAATCATGCCGGGGATTACCTCGACCAGTTCCGCGACGCGCGCCAGTGGTCTTGTGGAAAAATCGTCATAGCCGACTACTCCTTGAGAAGCAGAATTTGCAATTCCTAGGAGCTGTAGCGACCGTCCCCAAATGACCAACTCTTGGATATCGGCGTCAGCTGAGTCGACAGAATCAGAATCGCTTTGTGCAAGGCTAGGCTGCATGGCAATGCAGCCGACTCCCAGCAAAATACCCAAGGGTAGTTTGTGAAGTTTATATGGGTTTTGCATAATTTCCGTCTTTGAACTCAATTGCAGATATATCGGTTTAGGAAACAGCTATAAAGTTACGGAAAACCGTGCCTGAGAGTAAGTGAAGTTAGGTTAAGAAACGTTAAGAACAATGCTGAGAGGGCCGAAAATTGGGCATATTGCTACTTGGTTGAGCTGGTATTTAAAAATTTGGTTGCAAGGCTTGGCTTGGGATCGTTTGGTATCAATTGAGATAGGAGCAGTGAGCTGGCGGCAATACCCGCTCCGACCAGAAATACCGCACTATGATTAATAACCCAAACAATCCCCAGTAAAGCTGGCAAGATTACCGCGGCTATATGATTAATGGTGAAACTGATGCTCGAAGTTGCTGCGATATCAGCTGGGTCAGCTATTTTCTGGAAATAAGTCTTAATCGCGATAGCCATCCCAAAAAAGAGATGATCGAGTAAGTAAAGAGCAATAGCCACAGCAATGTTTTCCACAAAAGCATAACTAACAAAAACTATAATAAGACCTACATATTCCAACGTGAGTGTTCGACGCTCTCCGATGAAACTGATTAGGCGGCCTATTTTAGGAGCTAACCAAAAAGTAAGAGCTGCATTAACCAGAGTCAACAGTATTACGTTTTCGATCGGGAAATTAAATTTTTCTACGAGCAGAAACCCGGCAAAGACTACAAATATTTGTCGCCTGGCGCCGGCCAGAAAAGTTAGTAGGTAATAAAGCCAGTATCGTTTCCGCAGAAACAGCTCTTTTTTCTGCGCGACATCATCTTCAAAATGACTTATTGCAGTGAAGCAATAAATTGCAATTAATATCGATGCTGAGCCTGCCAGTATATAAATTAGTAAATAATTTGTCGGAAAGAACATTAAATAAATATATAAGCCGCCTAATACTGTGAGATTGCAAAATGCACGCACGCTCAGTAATTGACCTAAAACCTTTGGAGCCTCACTTTTGCTCAGCCATTGCAGACTTAAGGAATTGTGTAATGTTTCCAAATAATGGAAGCCAAAAGACATAATTACCGTGGCGAAGTAGAGCCACAGCGCACTGGGATAGAAAGCGGTAATGGCTGTCCCAATACCAAGAGTTAGTAAAGACAGAATGGCGAAAGTTTGTTGGCGGATAAAAATCATCACCAAGATCGCAGTGAATGCGAGGAATCCAGGTACTTCACGAATACTATGCAACATCCCAATTTCTTCCCCCGTGAATGCTGCTTGTTCTACTACAAAATTATTGAGCATGACTGACCATGTCGCGAAGGCGAGGGTATTGCCGATCGCTAAAAGATAAAGAAGTGATTTACGATCATTTTTTAGTGAAAGTTTCATTGGGCTAGTTGTACTTTTCGACGCTTTTGAGATTGGGAGAAAGAGTCAAGGTGGTAGATTGAATGGATTCGTAATTATATCATCTCTCATCTATGTCAGCTCTCTCAATTTATGCTGGACCTACCGCTCTCGAAATTATTCGACGGAATGGTCTAAATGCAAATCAGATATCGACGCTGGTTGGAGCTAGTGGTGGTCCAAAATGGTTTGTACTTTACGGGCTGGATAGGTATCTATTCGGTGAGTTTTTTGCTGGGCGAGATAAACCTCTCGTCACTCTTGGTTCCTCAGCTGGTGCCTGGCGCGTTTGCTGTTTAGCGCTTGCCGATTCGGTTGCGGCCATTGAGCGATTGGCCATGCTCTACAGCTCAGAGCAATACTCTGGACAGCCTTCCACCCACGAGGTAACGGAAAAAGCGAAGATAATGTTAGCGGAAGTATTAGGGCATAAAGGCATACAGGAAATCATTAATAATAAAGTCTTTCATACTCATATAATTGCTAATAGATGCAAAGGGTTTGGTTCATCGACGAGCAGGACTCTCCAGATTATCGCTCTGGTTGCTTCAGCCTTTGCTAATGCTATAAGTAGAAAGTCATTGTCACTATTTTATCAACGTACAATTTTTACAAACATGAGGGAACTGTCACCCTGGGCCGGGTTAATCGATCTAGATACGCAGCTTATATCTCTTATTGAAGAAAATGTATTCGATGCAATGATGGCAAGTGGCTCTATCCCATTTATTTTGGATGGAGTTAGGGATATCGCAGGTGCACCAAAAGGTCAGTATTGGGATGGGGGGATAACAGATTATCACTTCGACATTCCATTTCATTCCGGGTCAGACTTAGTGCTCTATCCTCATTTTTCGCCCAAAGTGATTCCAGGGTGGTTTGATAAAAATCTTTGGTGGCGTAGCGTGGATCCCGCCAATTTTCACAATGTCGTTCTCGTTACTCCCTCGCAATCTTTTGTCGATTCCCTGCCTTATGGGAAGATCCCAGATCGCAAAGATTTCAATACGCTGGACTATGAAGTCAGGCTTGCGTACTGGCAAACTGTCCTTGTTAAAAGTGCAGAACTTGCGGATGATTTTAAAGAGTTAATTGATAATGATGTTGGCCTCGAGGCAATTCAACCTTTCGACCATATTACAAAGTAGTGTTTTTATTTGTGAGCGGTAATGTTGTTCCTGGTAATGATTTGATTTACTAGGTAAATAAAGATGATGGGGGAGAAAATCGCACAGCTTATGCCACTAAGTTCTTTTCCTTGTTAATGGAGATCGAGGAGTTGTTAGGTTTCCCTTATATCGGTTTATGGAAGTGTGATGCTGCGCGTAAGTATATTAGAAGAGTTAGTATTTATTGACCCATAGGGACAGACCCTAGGTGCAGCTTTATACAAAAGACTTATTGATGAATGCAGAAAGACGCCGATACATGTGTTAATCGATTGAATTGCCTTGCCAAATGAAGTCAGTATTGCTTTGTATGAAAAATTAATACTCTCTCACCTTGGTCAATTCAGTGAGGTTTGGCAGAAATCTGGGAAGTCTATTAATATTGATTATTGGTAGTTAAAACATGAGTAGAAATAATGTTATGAGAATTCGCCTAAGAATGATCCGCAGGTTTATATTGATCTTGAGTTGTGTGTTTTTGAATTCTTGTGTCGGTACCGTAGTGGGAGTTGCCGTGGATGCGACCGTCGAAATTGCAAAGGCCCCATTTAAAGTAGTAGAGGCGGCCTTGGACATAGTAGTTCCAGATGATAGTGATGATTGATTTCTCAGTAAAAGTGATGAATAGCTAATGACAATTAAACCTGAAGATTATGATATTGGTGCCCACTATAAGCACTGGGTGGGTGATACAGCAGAAGATTACCTCGGTCCGTTTTTCTTTGTCATGAAAGGAGAACACCCAAGGTCAGCCTTTCGCGTACAAGAGCATCACTGCAATGCCCATAATACGCTTCATGGCGGAATCATGATGGCTTTAGCCGACTACACTCTCTGTTTGGGGGGCAATGGAGGCTCCAATGCTCAAAGTGTTGTGACGGTTAGCTGCAGTAACGAATTCATTGCGCCTGCACAATTGGGAGATTTAGTTGAAGGGCACGCGAAGGTATTAAAGCGAGGCGGTTCAATCGTATTTGTACGCTGTGAACTCAGGGTTAATGAAACAATCATACTAAATAGTAGTGGTGTAATAAAACGGATTCGTTCTTAGTCCTGAGTTAAGAGTCTGCCTAATAGGACTAGCAAATCAATCATTAAATTTGAACTTTCTAGCGATTTTCTTGCAAAGAATAGACTTTTTCCGCCGTATCATAGAATAAAGAGTTCTTTTCTGATTCGCTGAAATTCGCAGTCATTTTTTTAAAAGCATTCCACAAGGTATGGTAGTTAATCGAAAGTCGATCCACTGGAAAATTGCTTTCAAACATGCACCTCTCAGCCCCAAAGCATTCAATGGTATGAAGATAGTACTTCTCCTGAAGTTGCACTATGTTGTTGGAACTAGGTGGGCGTTGACCTAGGTGCCAATCAAAACCATTGTCTGGCATTGCTAGGCCTCCCAATTTCGCATAGACATTTTCACATTTCGCCAGCTCAGCTATATCTTCTTTCCACCGTTGAAATATTTGTTCACGGCTGGATCTGTAGGTGCCCACTCCTAATGGAGTGCCAAAATGATTCAATATCATAGTGCAATCAGGGAATGCTCGAGCTAGATCGAGAAAATCAAGATTCTGGTGGTGATAGTGCCATGTATCGTAAGTTAGTTTCCTATTGGCTAGAACTTTGATACCTTGTCGGAAAGATTTTTTCCGATGAAGGTGGTTTGGGGCGCCACTAACGATAAATAAATCTTCTGGTCGTTTGTCTCTGGCCGCTGAATGACGAACCCCTTTGAATAATTCACCTGCGATTGCCTGGTGCTGGTCTAATATTTCATTCAATAACTCCTCTGAACGGCCTGCCAGAGTTAGATCGGCATGAGCAACTATGCCTGCGATAGTGGCATTTTTATTTCCTGACGCAGAACTTTTTTTAGCCAAATCGGAAATGTATTGGGTTTCGCCAATGGGCCGCAAATGTTCTGGTCCCTCTCGCAAGTAAAAAGCATGACACTCCATAAACACAGTTTTGATAATGTTATGGCCGCTCCCCGTGTCAGACCATAGTTCAGGTAATAGATAGTTACGATTAAAGCGACTTTTCCATAAATGATGATGCGGGTCGATTATGGGCCGATCCTCATCTATTATTTCTTCGTTCACTTGGGCAAGCCATTCGTCTGAGCCGGGATCTGTAACTGACATAGAATATTAACCTTTCAAGTTTAAAACTGATATTCCAGTTGCACTAAACATAATTGTTAGTATCTAGATAGAGCTTAGAAATTAACATTCCGTTGAGTGAATGTGAACAAGCGAAATCAATCGTATTCCTTGTCGTGTTCCTGAATGTGGATACTCCGTCCTGCGATGGTGTAGTATGCAAAAGCTCTTACAAATTTTATTGCAACAAATCAGAATGCTAGCAATGTTAAAAGTTCGAAAAAATCTCTTTATCTGGGGTCTCGCATGAGTATTACCGCAATTGTCATTCTGCTTTATTTGGGGTTATTCGCAGCCGTTGGTTTTTATCTCAATCGGAGAAATGCTAGTGCTTCAGATTGGGCGATCGGCGGTGGCACTTTGGGAATAGGAATGTTAGCCGCTGGAGCAGCGGGAACTCGAATAGGGGGGGCTGGCACCTACGGTGTCGCCGGTGACGTTATAGCCGAAGGCCTTGGTCACTTATGGTATAGCGTTAACTCATTTGCGGCACTTGTTCTCGTGGGGCTGTTCTTTGTTATTCCTTACCGCAGATTAAGGCTTGTTAGCGTTGGTCAAGTGTTCGATCAGCGCTTTGGCTCTTTTCGTTGCCAGTGGCTGACAAGTTTATGTGTGCAGGCTGAATATTTGGTGGTGAATATAATCGAACCTTATGTCATTGGTTCGATAGTCAGTGGTGTAACCGGCTTACCATTTGTCGTTGGTGTTTTACTTGGTGGATTTGTCATCATTTCATTTACTGTCACCGGTGGTCTGAAAGGAACCGCGATTACAAATGTTGTTCATTGCACAGTCATTATTTTTGGTTTGGCTCTTGTAGGGTATATAGCCATGCAGAATATGGGTGGCTGGAGCGAGGTGTCGGCTCAAGCATCTGCAATACTTGCAGAATCAAATCAAGATGAAGTGAAATGGTGGAGCTTTACAGGCATAGGTTGGGCGACAATTATTGCTCTATTTATTTCAGCGACAATTCACACGCCGGCTGCGTCTATCTATGCCAACTATGCAAGCTCTGCAGCAAAAGAAGAATATTTGATTCCTGGTTTTTTCCTTGCTGGTGTCATCGCAGCGCTGATGCCGCTTGTTGCTGGATTTATTGGAATTCTGACGATGGCAACTTACGGTACAGAAAGTGGACTTAGTAGTTATTTGAACATTGCTCAATTAGCTATCGATACTGGACCGATTCTCGGAGGTATAGCCTTAGCAGCGGTGCTAGCTGCAGTTATCTCATCAGGTGCGCCGATACTGTTGGCCAGCGCGACTATGTTTGTTAATGACTGGGTGCCTGGTTCGAAAGATTTTGATGATGAGAAAAAATTACAAGCTTACAAAATAGTAACAGTTGTCTACGGTTCAATAGCGGCTATCATTGCTTGGTTAGGAAATATTACATCGGTTCTTCAATTAGTTTTGCTTGGTTTTGCCATGGTGGTGCCACCTGCAATCGCAGTGGCTTTCGTTTTCTATTGGAAACGGACTAGTGAGAAAGCGGCTTTCTATGGAATGGCAGCGGGATTTGGTGGTGGGCTTGCGAGCTGGCTCTTTAATACTTTGTTTGATGGTCCTGAGAATGCAACCGCTGGTGGTTTTGCTCAATGGTGGTACGAGTTAATAAGCTATCTTGGCGAGTGGAGAGACCCTTCATTCGTTACCTTATTCTTGCCGCTAATTTTAATTCCGGTCATCTCAATTCTTTTTCCGAATAAAGAAGAAGATTGGGAATATTCCGACTCTTTCTATAAGAAGCTGGGCCGTATTCATCGAAATTTTAAGTGGTCTTAATTTTTTTTCGCGATTGGAATCACACTCAACCTGCTCAGGTGTATTGGCTATACGCCTGAGCTTGATCATTACCGATAATTATTGAGGGGTATTGTGTAGAGAAGTTAACGTTGTAGTTCGCCGTTTGCCTGAATCAGAAAGGGGCCCGGTGTCGCGAAACTAGCTTCAAGAAGGCGAACTAGTTCATCCGCGCTATTGGCTGTTGCGCCTGGCACACCAAACCCTTTCGCCATCGATACCCAATCAATTTTTGGATTGCCAATGTCAAACAAACTTGCGGCAATATCTCCAACATCTGCAACCCCTAGCCGGCCATACTCAACGTTCAATATGTTATAAGAGTTATTGGCGAATATGACTGTAGTCACATTTAATCCTTCTCTAGCCTGAGTCCAGAAAGATTGATTGGTATATGCTGCTCCGCCATCCCCCAAGAGTGCGAGTACCGGCCGGTCTGGGCAGGCCAGCGCGGCGCCAGTTGCGCAAGGTCCTCCTTGTCCAATGGCGCCACCGGTTAAGGACAGCCAGCTATTCCGCGCTGTATTTTGGCAATATGGATAAGCTGCATTGCCGCCGCCGGAGTCAGTGCACACGATAACTTCTTCAGGCAATGTCGCAGCGATGGATTGAATAATCGTTTTAGTGTTTAGCTCGCCAGTTGGCTTAGCAATTTCGACTTTTTCAAACTGATTGATTGCTTCATTACTTACACCTAGTCTGTCAGCAAGTCTTTCCAAGGCGTCTATTGCATTTTCTTCGATAGAGGTAAGTCGACTTACCGTACATCCTTCAGGAATCAACTGTCCTGGTATACCTCTGTAAGCAAAAAAGCTTGCTGGAATTTCACCACCAACAAGGATTAAATTTTCAGTTCCGTCGAGTGTGCTGAGAATTTGTTCTGGAAAATACGGTAAACGTTCCACTGCGACTCTGCCTGGGCCTCCATCTACTCTCCCAGGAAAGGTTCCATTAAAAAGTCTACAACCAGTCTTGCTGGCAATTTTTGCAGCGAATTCCATAGCTATCTGTTCGGCTGCTTGATGTTCTAGCAAAAGGATGGTCTTGCTACCCGCTTCGATTATTTTAGCCACTTTCTCAATGACAAAATCATCAACAACTGCGCGATTAGGGATTGGGTTCGGGACAGCTTTGCCCGCGGAGTCTCCCCATGCCGCGTCTGCCCCCATGATAAGTGTAGAAATTTGTCCAAGGGAGCCTGGAGTTTGCTTAAGGGATGCAGTGTAAGCATTGGCACCATCTTGCGCTAAGGTCTCACTTGTGGAGCAAGATTTTGTCCAACTGGAAAAATTTTTAGCTAAAGTATCAATATCAGAAGTAAGCGGAGCATCAAAACCTACATGGTAATTTGGGTGGTTACCAATAATATTTATCATCGGCGAATTTGCACGTCTTGCATTGTGCAAATTGGCAATTCCGTTCGCCATGCCTGGCCCTAGGTGGAGTAAAGTAGCGGCAGGTTTGCCTGTCATCCGAGCAACGCCGTCGGCTGCACCAGTGCATACACCTTCAAACAATGCTAATACAGATTTCATTTTAGGGACGGCATCGAGTGCCTGCACCAGATGCATTTCAGATGTACCGGGATTAGCAATACAGAATTCGACTCCGCTATCGGCTAGTGTTTCGATCAGAGCTGTTGCACCATTCATATTATCGTTCCTCTCGTGGTGATGTAATTTCTTAATCTTATAGATATTGAAGCTCGCTATCATAGCATTTTAATGAGTAAAGACTAATGGCAATCAGTGTTGGGGGGAAAGACTTCATCACTTACGTGGTTGATCTTATGTGGGTCATTGGGCCAGTTTTATCGGGAAAATGTTTAGAGGGTTTGGAATATATCTCGATGGTCTGATGTTTAGTTTAATTGCAAAAAACGAACTGTATTTGAAATGCTGACGAAGAAACCTGCTGTAAGTTTGATGTGCTAGGCTTGCCCCCTTTTTTTAGTAAAGAAAGTAAAGAGTTGAAGGTGTCATATATTCAAGCACCAGCTGCAACGGTGGAAAATTCTAAAGTGATGATGCTATCGGTAAATAGCAGTTTTCCTACCGCTATTATGACTGCTAAGAAAAGTAAGAAGTAGTTTAGTTCGGAGCCTTTCTGAGACCCATGCAAATTACTAGTCTGCACAAGCATGGTGGGTATATACTGAACCCCTATTGATTAACGTAGCAATTAAAATAAGAGCCAAACATGAAAAATCTATTCGTTTTATTGTTGGGTTTGGGAACGTTATCTTGCTGCACTATGGCTGTTGACTATTCTGCTTGGAGCGATTCAGAAATATTAGCTTACAATGAAACTGCAGGGCCATGGGATCAGATACAATGCAGTTCTGCAAAGAAAATAGGAAGTAATATTCGCAAACGAGACTGTGCAACAGTACGGCAGTTGAAAGCAAGAAATGAAGTTTCCGGGGGTTCAATAAATAATATTAACTATGGTAGTTCTAATGTGTTCCGCTAAGCTTCAGTCATGAGAGCTGAAAGGTTCAACGATTAGTCGGTATCCAGTGAGATCATTTGCGATTCTGCATAACGATCTCCTCGCACTTTTTTATCAAAAAGTTGCCCAATTTTAACTAAGTCTCCTTCAGCTATTTTACAGTCCAGA
>CAWKZI010000041.1:0-10154 GCA_963854365.1 Gammaproteobacteria bacterium | reverse complement strand
GGTCTTATAGACGAAGTCGTCAGCAGGCTGATGAGCGGAAAAGAGGCTGACGTCTATGTAGTGCGCTGTAATGCTGAAATTCGATGTGCCAAGGTATACAAAGAAGCGACTAAGCGTAGCTTTAAGAAGTCTGCACTTTACAGTGAGGGCCGCAAGACTCGTAATAGTCGCCGTTCGCGAGCCATGGACAAAGGTTCAAAATTTGGTCGTCAACAACAGGAAGAGACCTGGCACAATGCCGAAGTTGATGCGCTTCGCAAACTTTCTGCTGCCGGTGTGCGAGTTCCTCAGCCTTATGCTTGCGTCGACGGTGTCTTGTTGATGGAGTTGGTCGTAGACGGCGGGGGTGCTGTAGCGCCACGCCTGAGCGACATTATGATGACAGCGGAAGAAGCTGTAGAAGGACATGCCCAGGTTATGCGTTTTGTGGTTCTCATGCTTTGCGCCGGTCTTATTCATGGGGACTTATCGGAATTCAATATATTAGTGGATGAGAACGGCCCTGTAATTATTGACTTGCCTCAGGCTGTAGATGCTGCAGCTAATAACAACGCTGAGTCCATGTTGGAACGAGACGTAAACAAAATAACAAGTTATTACGGGCAGTTCGCCCCAGATCTATTATCTAGACAATATGCCAAGGAAATCTGGAACCTATTCGAGCAAAGTGAACTTCGAGTTGATTCCAAATTAACAGGTGTATTTGCTGAGAATTCGAAGGCCGCCGATCTGGAAGGCGTGATGCGGGAAATAGAATCAGCTAACGAAGAAGAAAGGAGCCGGCAGGAACGATTGATTGAGGCGCTATGAATTGAGTTTATATGAATAGATCAAAAGGGAAAAAGCGCCCACAAAAAAGGCCAGAACAAAAACACATCACTGCATCTCCACCCCAGCCTACTTAAATTCTAAATCCTCCTACATCAGTTAAGGCAGTGCGTAAGAAACCAACTCAGCCGGAGTACCTCCACCACCTACAAACATAGAGATATATTGCTTGCCATCGTGTTCATAAGTAAATGGTAAACCGGTTTGATTGAGCGGTAGATCTAATGTGCCAACAATTTCACCGCTTTGCTTGTCGATAGCGCGAAAAATAGGGCTGGCTCCAGCCGCACCGGTGCCTTCAGCCTGTAATAGCAAAGACCCAGTCACTAAGATTCCTGAGCGAGTTGGTATACCTGTGCGGGGCAGGTCTACGCCTTCTAGCAGGGGGTGATTGGTTAATCGGTCCGGGGTATCTGCATTTGCAATCATCCAGAGGTGGTCACCAGAATTCATATCGATCGCGGTAATTCGGCCATATGGAGGCTTAATGATTTCAAGGCCTTGAACTCGCGGAGCTCTGACACCGAAACCTTGACTGAGATCGATGTCTGATTCAGGGTTTTTTGACAGTGACAGTACTTGGAGTTGCGTTCTAGACGGTACGTAGAGAATCCCTGTCTCGGGATCAAGCGCAGAACTTTCCCAGTTGGAGCCACCGGTGGAAGATGGCAAAGAGAGTAGGCCGCGTGTTCCGTCAGTTGCTTCCGTCAGAGATGGAGGCGTAAAAATACTTGGGCTTAGGCGAAAATCTTCGATGGATTCCAGTGCCAGTGCACGTAGCTCCGGAGTAAAATCTATCAAATCATCTTCGGTAACGCCCTGACGATCGAAAGGGGCTGGGCGAGTCGGGTGCGGTTGTGTGGGAGAGTACCATTCGCCGGGTACATCGCCTGCCGGAACCGGCCGCTCTACAATAGGCCAGATAGGTTCGCCGGTTTCTCTGTCGAACGTATAGACCCAGCTTTGTTTGGTCACCGACATGACTACCTTACGACCGTTGGGCAGATCAGTAATAATTGGTGGCGAAGGGACATCCCAGTCCCAGATGTCATGGTGAATAAATTGATAGTGCCATTCCCGCTCACCGGTATTAACGTCTACTGCTACCAGACCGCTGGAAAATAGGTTATCGCCGTGGCGGTCGCCACCATAGTAATCGCCAGTGGGATCTTCTATAGGTAAATAAACAAGACCCAGTTCAGGATCACCTGAGATAGCAGCCCAAACGCCGGAGTTGCCAGTGATGTCGTTGCCTGTGAGCCAGGACTCGTAACCTATTTCACCCCGTGCTGGAATGGTATGGAATGTCCAAAGAAGCTCACCGGTGTGTACATCAAAACCGCGTACATCGCCCTTAGTATTAAACTTGGACCGTGGTCGACCCCCTGTTCTATGCGCTGCTCCAACAATAATAACGTCGTTCATGATTAGAGGTGGTGCAGAAATGCCGATATCGGGGTAGGCATATCTCGGATCATCGCCATTACGGACACCAACGTATAAATCGACTTTACCGTTCTCGCCAAAATCCGGGTCTGGAACGCCAGTTTTTGCGTCCAATGAAACCAGTTGATAGCCAGGCGTAACGTCTACAACGCGTTTTTTATCACCATTGTCATAGAAGGCGACTCCGCGGCCAGCACCTTTACGTGGTGCTTCATCAAATCGATCACCTTCTTGAGGTCTCCACAACCACAGGACCTGACCATTGGTGGCGTCCAACGCTACAACGTTGCGCGTGCTGCCAATGTCGGCATACAAAATGCCGTCAATCTCAAGCGGTGTTGAGGGGTTGGTGAAATCAACGCTTGGCCCGAAATTCACTGTAGAAAAGCGCCAGGCTAATTCCAATTGGTCAAAATTCTCTGCGTTAATCTGATTTAGAGGTGAATAGCGTGTTGAGAGATTACTGCCGTGGATATTCGGCCAGTCCCCCTGCGCAGTGCTAGTGCCTTGTTGGCTCAGAGCCAGCTGGGATACTGCAAGCGCTCCCACGGTTAAAATCACTGATGAAAGCAATCGTTTTATTATTATCATTTAAGGTTCCCTTGATGATAGGTGATTGTGCTCTATGGCTATTTTCAGCTGCTTATGTAAACACATAAAGTTCACCTAGTTCAATATTCCTTTCACCTCCAGTCGAATTGGCACTATGGTGGCTAAATCTCAGTAATATCGGAGCCTTTTGATCGTTAACAAACTCCTCGATCTAAGTTATCTTGCAACGACTAGATATACTTGGAGAACACATATGCCCAACCGTCGCTCAGTTCTGCAAGCATTGGCATTATTATCTTTAGCTAGCGGCTGTTCCTCCTTACCGGAAACAAGCGCTAAAAATTTCACACCCTCGGGGCTGCCTCTGCGCCGGGTTCGGATAGCTGATGAAAGAGTCATTCGAACTATCGCTGGTCTGCGACCTTTTAGGCAATCTGGATTTGTAGTCAAAGCTGAATCATTCGATGACAAAGTAGTTATCCATAACTACGGTCATGGTGGGGGTGGTATTACTCTATCCTGGGGTACTGCGCATCTGGCAATGGAGCTGGCCTTGCAGACCGAGCATAAGAGTTGTGCGGTTTTAGGAAGTGGAGCAGTGGGCTTAGCTACGGCGAGACTTATGCAGGATCGCGGTTGGGATGTCACCATCTACGCTAAGGACTTACCTCCAAATACTACTTCCAATGTTGCTGGCGGCCAATGGTCCCCGACTTCAGTTTATGATGATGAATTCTTAACTCCGGCTTTTGAAATGCAATTCGAGTTGGCTATGCGTCATGCCTATCGATCCTATCAAAATTTGGTAGGATCGAAATACGGTATTAGATGGATTAGTAATTATTCTATTCAGAACCAGCCATCCCTTGAACAAACGTTTACTGAAAAATATTCTGATATGTACCCACAACTAGTAGACTTGTTACCGAGTCAACATCCTTTTGATGCTCGTTATGTAAATCACTATGACACGATGCTTATTGAACCGGCTATATACTTACCTGCAATGATGCAGGATTTTTATGGTGCTGGCGGGGTAATTATAACTCGAGAGTTTATCGATCAAGCAGATGTATTGAGCCTAGAGGAATCAGTACTTATTAACTGCACTGGTCTTGGTTCAGGCAAGCTTTTTCAAGATGATGAATTAATCCCTATAAAAGGACAGCTAACTTTCATTCTCCCTCAGGAGGAAGTTGACTATATTGTTATTGGTGGTGACGGTACTTACATGTTTCCTAGGGCAGATGGAATTTTATTGGGTGGTACATTTGAGAGAAATCAGTGGGACACAGCGCCAGACCCTATTGCTTCTCGGAACATTTTGAGTAGGCATAAAGCATTTTTCTCGGCTATGGAAGACCCCTGGTCGGCTAAAAATTAGGTTTTCCGGCAAGATAATTACGGATAAAAGGTTATTTGATCGTGGAGGTAAATAAAGAGTAATTTGTTCTCCGACTGTCTTGTTAGTGCCTTTTCTTGAAATGGAAGAGTATTGCAATTCGTCCCTAAATCCTCTCAAATAGCGGTCAGGAGGAGTTTTCCATGAAAAAAATAATAATTAGTTTATTCGCGCTCACCGCTTCACTGTTATTGCTTGTTTCTAGCGGCAATGCCAATGAAGGCTCTATCGCTTTTGTCGGGGCAACAATTATCGATGGCACTGATGCCGATCCATTAATCGATGGTATTTTGGTGATTACCGACGGCCGTATTCGCACTGTTGGCCCAAGAAATTCAGTGACTATTCCTGATGGTGCTCAGATAATTAACGTAGCTGGTAAAACGATTATGCCAGGGCTGATAAACGCCCACGGTCATGTTGGCGGAACGCTTGGTTTGGGAGGTGGTCAGTATAATACTGGTAATCTACTGCGACAACTTGGACTCTATGCACGCTATGGCGTTACGACAGTAAACAGCCTCGGTGGTGATGAAGAGCAGGGCTTTGCTCTTAGAAACGAGCAATTCAATACTGATCTAGATCGTGCTCGCATCTTTGTCTCCGGTAGCGTTGTTGTCGGTGATACTGAACAAGCTATTCGCGACGAAGTGAATCGTAACGCCGACATGGGGGCGAACTTCATTAAAGTAAGAGTCGATGACAATCTAGGTGCGAGTGAAAAAATGTCGCAGAATCTATTTACTGCGTTAGTTGATCAGGCTCATATTCGACGACTCCCGGTGGCAGTGCATTTATTCTATCGTGAAGACGCAAAGTTTATTCTAGATGCCGGTGGTGATTTATTGGCCCACAGTGTACGGGACTTGCCAGTAGATCAAGAGCTGATCGCCAAGATTCAAGAGAATGATGTATGCTATATCCCTACGTTAACCCGAGAAGTTTCCACTTTCATTTATGAAAGTGTTCCAGATTTCTTCGCTGATCCCTATTTTTTAAAAGAAGCAGATTCAGCTATTCTTGAGGAACTGCAAACTCCAGAGCGTATGTCGAGAATGGCGTCCAGCAGATCGGCTCAAGGCTATAAGGCTGCGTTGGAAGTTGCCATGGATAACGTGGCTCGGCTAAATGAAGCTGGAGTTAAGATTGCCATGGGTACAGATACCGGACCACCAGCACGATTTCAGGGTTACTTCGAACATATGGAAATGCACATGATGGTGGAGGCGGGCATGAGTCCTATTGATGCCATTAGGGCGTCAACTGGAGTTGCAGCAGATTGCATCAATGCCGGCGATGTGGGCTCTCTTGAGCCGAATAAGTGGGGTGATTTTATTATCTTAGGTGCTAATCCTGCTGAAGATATTATGAATACCAAAACAATCGAAAGTGTCTGGATAGCAGGAAACAGAATACCCGACTAGGTTTTAATTCCGATTGATGATTTAAAAAGGCAGTTGAAGCTCAATTTTAGCTGTCTTTTAATTTAGTTTTTTTGGACGATTTCAGGTAGGGCCCAGAACTCAAAATAAAGCCGAATAGAGTGCTCTGTGAAATATTTTTCTTGTTGAGCTGCTTTCATTAAGCCTATGACATTATAGGAACCCCATTCTTTCACCACATTTTTTGAGATATCTTCGAAGTTCATTTCGTGAAAAAATTATTTGTTACTTCTCTGCCATTCAATCAATAACGACCTCCAACTTTTATCCGACTCTATTTCTAGATTCAAATATTTTTAGGTAATTTCTGCGTTTTCAATTTAGTTCTGTAACTTTTAGTGAGGAGCCCGGGCACGTTTTTTTTGTTTAAAATAAGAGTGCAAAAAAAGGCCGAAGCTTCCACTCAGGCCTTTTAATTTTATGAGTCTTCTTTATATGCTCGCGATAATCGCAAGCTTCTTAAACAAAGAATTAGATTGTTATAGTCCGTGGAAACTGCGCATAATTTTCCCAACGACTAACCTTCTCTGGCATTTCATCCGCAGTCACCTGCACGTTTCCATTAATATCTGTTACGCGAGAAACCATAGTGTGATCTCCCGAAGATGCATTCCAGTCCATGCTGAAGAGTTTCCAAGAATATTGAGTCGCTCTAGGGTCTAACTCTGCACGTTGCCATTGGCCATTATCAATTTTGACTTCGACACTTCGTAGTGGTGTGCCATCATTCAAAACAAAGCCAGATATCTTATGCGTGCCGCCCATACGCGTTACTCGGGTTATTGCGGACTTTAATTGAATCTTAGTGACTGAATTTTCAACCCAGCGTTCTTCACCGCCGACTACTTCTTTCTTCAATGTTACATAATCACGGCCCATGAAACGGCTCATAAATCGACGATCTTGCACATGAATTTGAGACAGCCATTTAACATTTGCCACTCCGTAGTAACCGGGCACTAATAAGCGCAAAGGTTTGCCATGGAACAAGGGAAGAGGCTCGCCATTCATCTCCAATGCCAGCATGTTTTCATCACGCATCGCGTCTTCAACTGAAAGGCTTCGGGCAAATGCCTGTTCTACATCAGTTTCACGAATCAATTCGCTGCCAACATCGGCACCAAAAAACACAATTTCTTCGCCTTCGGGCTTAACGCCACAAAGATCGAGAACAGTTTTTAAACTAACGCCACGCCAATTAGCGTTGCCGATAAGCCCTTGGAACAAACCAGGACCGCGATTACCACCGCATTCAAAACCGGCGTCGATTGATGTTTGGCTCATGCCCTGCAAATCGGCTAGAGAAAACTCTCGCTCGTTATCAACAAGACCTGTGACCTTCAGACGAAAGTTGTTCACATCGACCTGAGGTTGGCCGTAGTGCTGCACCACATAGAAATCTTCATTGGCACTATAGAAATCAGAGATTTGGCGAGTGTCTTGAAAGTGAGTGCCGCCAGGTAACGCTGGACCGCGACTATAATCTTCTGGCATATCTGAAAATGGAACTAAGGTTTCACCTTGTGCTAAGGCTGGCATTGCAAATTGCGCCATGCTGGCTGCAGCGCCTAACGCCATTGTTCCTTTGAGCATAGAGCGGCGATCAATCTTGTCGTCTTTCATTTTATAACCCTCAAATCTTGCCTTGATGTATTAGTTTTACTGTCTTTGATAGTAGTACTTTTGTTAGTACCTTTAAACCGTTAAATGCTAACGGTTTAAAAGTCTAAATCTAGTCCAATTACCCAATTCTCATTAATAAAGTTTAGGGGCAGGGATTTTCTCCTTGAACAGGGGTTGCACCAGAAGGTAAGAAACGACATGGATCAGACTCCTCCAACGAAACCCTCACACCCATGCGAATAAGAGAGTTAGTACCTGGGCCTTGAAAGAAATTATAGCCTTCGCGTGATGTCATCCAGGCAGAAGGGCCACCAACAAACTTACCAGCAGCTTCAGTTTCACTCTTAACCCGGGTTACCAATGTTTCATATGGGCGGTCGCCTTGCTGGTAGCCACTAAAACTGGAGAGGTCGGAGCTAGCGATAAAGACGCCATCGACGCCATCGACGCCGGCAATTTCATTGGCAGCCGCGACGCCTTCTTCGGTTTCGATCATAGCGATGACCATAATATTGTCATTAGCAGCAGTGCGGTAATCACGCCCCCAAATCGCTCCGTATTGACCGCCGCCCTGGCTGCGTCTGCCTAGAGGTGGGTAATGTGCAAATTTTACTGCGTTTTCCATTTTCTCAGCAGTATCTACCATAGGCACGATGATGCCGAGTGCGCCGATGTCTGTGGCTTTCTGGATATCTCCTTCGGTAGCATCTGGGACGCGGATAAATGGAATTGCTGGGGCATCTTTACAGGCCCAAATCATGCGCGCTACATCGGTATAGTTCAGGTGGCTATGCTGCATTTCTATCCAGATATAATCGAAACCAGAATTTGCCATGGCACAATAGATGTCTGGGTCCGGTGTAGAGACCGTACCCCCAACAACCTGCTGACCAGCTTCGAGTTTGGCTTTTACTGTATTGAAAATGCGGACATCTTGCGCTTGAGCGGGCAGCAACCAGCTTAGAGTTAGAAAAGAGATGAGTAGGAGTCTTAGTGTTTTCATTATTATGACCTCAATTTTTTAGAGCGTTTTATGATGAGCTCTTGTTTAGAATCAGTAGAACTGTGTTTTTAGAATTAGTAGAACTTGTCCTTGCTTGATAATAACTAACGTTTTGTTACAAAAGCGACATTAATATGTGTCCTTAGCTTTCTGAAATCATCGCAGCGCGGCTGCCACTCGAAGATTTGTTTGCTTCCTGCTCTGCTCTGCGAGCTTCGCCTCTCAGCTGCAGTTCCTCTCGATTACTGTCATCAATCTTGGCGTACCCTTCCCGCCAGCTGTCATCTGCACTCCAACTATGAGAGGTGCGTTCAGTGTAATTCGGAGCCTCAGCACTTTCAAAAAGGCCCAAGGCTTGCTTGATGATAGACAACTGCATGACTTTGTTTCCAGGCTTCCCACACGGGTTGCCCAAAGGAAAATCGGAATAGCAGTATCTTGCCACACCACAGTGTTTTACGATATCCATAGCCGAACCCACGACCACACTAGGTATTCCATTGGCTTCTAGATAACGGGATACCAGACTCACGGACTGGTGGCACACTGGTCACAATGGCACAAGAATTGCCAAATCGGCTTTATCCTTCTTACAGCGGGCTAGAATCTCCGGCGCATCCTTCTCTAGGGTGGTTTTCTGGCTGAATTCCGTGGGCAGGCAATGAAATCTCGGGCTGACGGAGCCTATAAAGCCCTCAGCTGCTAGGATTTCCAGCTGCTCTAGAGGCAGAAAAGAAGCAATATCGTTAGTGTGTGTTGCTTTTTTATCCCAAGATAACTCTTCGGTGTACATACTTTGAGGGTGGGGGTTTATTGGGTTGGAGTAAACAGACCGGTTGCTGCGGCCAATCTCGGTATTCGGCATTGAGGTAGTAATGGCTACTACTCGGGACTCCTGCAGAGGCTTTGTCGGCTGCATAAATGGAGTGGTTGGGAAATGAGCCCAGACATAATCTGATTCATAGCCTTGTGCTCGGTAGAATTTCCGAGTTCTTTCCATGTACCTAATGTCATTGATCATAAAAGTGGTTCCGCTAGCCGTCACTAATAGCTCCTAAGATCTAAAATTTCAAGTCTGTATCAGTATTTAGGAAGAATAACGGTTTCGCCGCCTAAGAAAAAGCCTCTCGTGCACGTAGTGCAGCTATCCAGCGACGTGTTAGGCTCAACGTCTTAATAGGGCATCGTGAGTAGGGAGAGTTATGCAATCGATTAATAATTTATTAAGAGTATTTGTTGCGGGATTATTCAGTCTGCTTCTGGTTTTAATGCCTGTTTATGCGCAGCAAGGGAGCAATAACATGAGTGATTCGGACCCGGTAGACGGAGTGACCTTTAGGTTCATAGAGGCCAATGGCTTAAATATGCGAATTGCCGAAATCGGTGACTCAGGACCTTTGGTCTTGATGGCTCATGGTTGGCCTGAGTCTTGGTACTCCTGGCGACATCAAATGCAGGATCTTGCGGCGGCGGGATATCGAGTAGTCGCGCCTGATATGCGTGGCTATGGCGAAACCGACGCACCAGCTGATGTGGACGATTATGACATCGTCCATTTGGCAGCCGATATGGTTGGAGTGCTAGACGCCTTAGGCGAAGAAACTGCAATTATGGTTGGCCACGACTGGGGTTCTATTGTGGCTTGGAATACAGTCTTAATGCATCCGGAGAGATTCAAGGCCCTCATCGCCATGAGTGTGCCTTATGGAGGTAGAGCGGCTCAGTCGCCACTCGAAAGTTGGAAGGCGGCTTTTGGTGATAATTTTTACTACATTCTTTATCACAACGAGCCCGGCGGCGTAGCTGAAAAAGAATATGACAGTGATCCTCGAGGTTTACTTGGCGGTTTGTATTTGTC
>CAWKZI010000040.1:0-10257 GCA_963854365.1 Gammaproteobacteria bacterium | reverse complement strand
TGCATATTTCCACAATAAAATATTTTGTCGCTGTGACTTGAAATTACTACGTTGAACCCTATATAGGTAGATAGGCGGTGAAATTACACGTAAGACTTATATAACTAATGCTGAGGGGTCTCAATTACCGCACTAGAGCCCATTGCCCATTATCGATAGGGCCTCAAAAGGCTGTAATATAGCGAATTAGAAGTTTGAGTGCTAAAATAAAGCCTTATTGTGCGTTACATTCAATTGCGGTGAAAATAAAAGAATGAATATAGGAAAGAATTTACAAATTTTCGAGCCCACCACTCCGGGTCGCGATTTAACGGCTTACATGACTTCTGCGAACAGCATTGCGGTGCTGACACAGGAACAAGAGCAGGAACTCGCTCGACAATATTATTATGATGACAACGTTGACGCGGCCCGTCAGTTGGTCCTTGCGCACTTACGTTTCGTCGTACATATGGCAAAAACTTACTCTGGCTACGGATTATCTCAAGCGGACCTAATTCAAGAAGGCAATGTAGGATTAATGAAAGCAGTAAAACGCTTTAATCCTGAAGTTGGTGTGCGATTAGTTTCTTTTGCTGTGCATTGGATCAAAGCAGAGATGCATGAATACATTCTTCGTAACTGGCGTATCGTAAAAGTTGCCACTACTAAGGCTCAGAGAAAATTATTTTTTAATCTTCGTAGCTCGAAGAAAAAATTGGGTTGGTTAAACAACTCAGAAACTCAAGCAGTGGCAGATGATTTGGGTGTGGATGCTAAGGTTGTGCGGCAAATGGAAGGTCGCATGAGCTCTTATGACACTTCATTCGATGCAGATACAGATGCAGATGACGAAACTGCTTATCGTGCGCCCGCTTTTTACTTGGAAGATCAGAATTCAGACTTGGCCAATCAAGTTTCAGAGGCCGAATGGGAAGAAGCAACCAACAGCAGTTTGCATGCTGCTATGGCTGAGCTTGATGATCGTAGCAAAGATATTTTGAGTAGTCGCTGGCTGACCGATGATAAAGCAACTCTGCATGAGCTTGCCGATAAATATAATATTTCTGCAGAACGTATTCGACAGCTAGAGAAAAATGCGATGAATAAAATTAAAGCAAAAATGGAAGTCGCTGCCTGAAGCTCAAGTTAATAAAAAAAGGTTCAAAACAAAGCCGTGAATTTCGCGGCTTTTTTGTGTCCGAAGTAGTAAACTCAAGCTCCGCATTCATTACATTCAAAATGCCGCTATGTCCTACCTATTTTTAATTCTCGCCAGCATCAATGGTTTTATTGCCGTAGCCTTAGGTGCTTTTGCTGCACATGAACTGCAATCAAGACTGAGCTCCGAGTTACTCAATGCCTTTCAAACCGGGGTGCAGTACCAGATGTATCATGCGTTGGCTTTATTTGGAGTTGGCTTGCTTATGGTAAATTTTCCAAATGCTACTTTACCCAAATACAGTGGCTATCTTTTCCTTGTTGGCATAATTTTATTTTCCGGAAGTCTCTACTTGCTCAGCCTCACAGGTATACGTTGGTTAGGGGCAATCACACCTATCGGTGGTTTGGCGTTTCTGGCTGCGTGGGGATTTTTGTTTTGGTTTACCTTAACCTTAACGGGAACAGCTGAATAGATAATAACTGGGATAGTAGGAATCGTTAAATGAGTAGCTCTGAACAACAAATTGAAATCGCAGGAAAGTCCTATAGTTCACGCCTAATTATAGGCAATGATAAGTATAAAGATTTCAACAGAAACCTTGCAACATTGGGAACCAGTAGCAAGCCGCTTATCGCTATATGCTCTGGAGAAATCGGTTGTGTTGCACCAGCGCTTCATCTCCAATCGGTGGAACCGTCTTTTAAGCAAGGCTAGCTGCAATTTGATCCCCACAGACAACAAAAGACCCATTCGTAGCTATGTTATTCGATCCGGTCGTCTGACAGATTCACAACGCAAAGCCCTTGAAAACCATTGGATGGATCATGTTATTGAGTACGAAGCAGAGCTCATTGACATCAATACCGTATTCCCTGAGATAAGAAAACTTACTATTGAAATCGGCTTTGGTATGGGCGACTCTTTGTTGGCAATGGCTGTCGAAAACCCTAACTCGAATTATATTGGCATCGAAGTTCACAAACCCGGCGTCGGAAAATTGCTCCAAGGCATAACCGAACGAAAATTGAATAATCTAAAAATAATCTGTCACGACGCTAAAGAAGTGCTGCTCAATTGTTTCGAAGCTCGCACTATCGATAAGTTGCAAATCTATTTCCCCGATCCATGGCCAAAAAAGCGTCATAATAAACGAAGAATAGTTCAACCAGACTTTATCGAACTATTAGAGGGGCGTCTCAAACAAAATGGTTTGATTCATTTAGCCACAGACTGGCAGGCTTATGCGGAGCACATGCTGGAAGTAATGGAATCAGCTGAAGGTCTCCAGAATTATTGTGGGGATTCTAACTATTGGTTACAACCAGATCGCCCTGGCACAAAATTTGAACGACGAGGTCAGCTGCTTGGCCATGGTGTTTGGGACCTACTCTTCGAGAAGCGCTAAGCGAACGATTCGAATGGAACAAGCTGCAAAATCACTAAATAGCTTAAAACCAAAAGCGATGCTCATGCTCTTTTAACCAAGTAATATAGTGTTCGTGGCTGGGACAAATAGATTCCACTAAATTCCAGAATCGCTTCGAATGATCCATGTGAACCAAATGACACACTTCGTGGGTAATCATGTAGTCGATAATGCTATAGGGCGCCATCATGATCAGCCAGTTGTATTGAATCACTCCAGTTGAAGTGCAATGGCCCCATTTTGATTTAGTCTTCCGAAGCTTTATTTCAGTAATTTTATGATCGACTCCAAGGTGGTGCGCCAAACCTCGAGCTCTGGGAAGCAAGTATTCGCTAGCTTTGTCTATAAGAAAATCTTCAACCTGGATTCTTGCTTTATCCGCTGTAAGCTTGTGGCCCTGAACAATGAACTTATCGCCGCTGATCAATACTCGGCTCTTGCGGCCTTCCTTAAACACGATAGTTAACTCACGTGCTCGATAAAAAATTCGTGCCCCTTTTTCGATCCTCAAAGTCTCCTGATCCCGCACAGATTCTTCGAAGAGTCGCTTTTCAATCCATTCTTGGTTGACGCTCACAAATCCCTGAACTTCAGCTTTAGACGCTCTTAGCGGGCACCTAACAACAACTTTCTTATGTGTGATATATATAGCTAAAGTTTTACGCTTGCTCCGCAAAACCTCATAGCTAAATGGTAGCAACCCTTTTTTAGAGCTAGCACCAAAATTTAATGGGACAATTTTCGACCTTGTCATAACTATCCAAGTTTTCTGGCTATTAAGCTGGCAATCGCTCTTTGCGGTTTTGCCTGAATCCCTTCGAAATAATATAAAGTTTCCCAGCCCTCGAAATGTCCGAGTAACTCATTTTTCATTAACAAATAGTCCGGGTTCTTTGGCCGGCCAAACTGTTGCTGATCAATAGTGAAGGTTTGATAAACAACTATTCCGCCGGGCTTTATACACTGTGCTATGCAGGGAAACAATGGTCGGTGCAAATAGTTAAAAACTAATACTCCATCGAATAATCTCCCTGCTAAAGGGTTAGTATTTCCAAGCTCAAGATCAACAGTCCAGAATTCAGCCTTTACCATTTTTCCTGTTGGTTTTTCAGCAAGCTTGTTTCGGGCTTGGTCCAGAGATTCTTGATTGCAATCGGCAAAAATTACCGGGATTCCATTATCCAATAGAAATAAGCCGTTCCTTCCGGAACCACAAGCCAAGTCCAAAAACCCATATTCGTTAACTAGGCTTTTTAGCAGCGGAAGGTTTGCCAACACTAACTCGGAGGCGCTGTCATTTGAATATGGCATGGATTACCGGATAATATAAAAACGAGCAAGCAAGCAGATCAATGCGTAAAATAAATTAAACCGGCGCGGCCTACAACAATTGAATTATCTTTGTTACGTAACAAAACATATAGTCGCCAATCAACCTATCCGAAATCGAGTTAATCACTCTTGATATGAACAGTTCAAAAAATAAGGATAAAGTCTTTGCCAGAAAAATGCTCCCTGGAGATTTCGTGTTCGATGTTAAGGTAACTAATGTTTTTGAGGACATGATTAATAGGTCTATTCCTGGCTATAGCACCATCATTACAATGATCGGAGTGCTAGCTGAGCGTTATTGCCAAGCAAACAGCTCAATTTATGACCTGGGCTGCAGCCTCGGGGGCGCAAGCTTTGCGGTGTTAAATCGAATCCCCCATGAAGATATAAAAATTGTCGCTGTTGACAATTCTCCAGCCATGATTGAAAAGTTGGAACAAATTGTGACTGATAATATAAAGAATCCAACTAGACTTAGCTGTAAATGTGAAGACATCCTCGATACGGATATATCTAATGCCTCGGTAGTCATTCTCAACTTTACTCTACAGTTTATTCCTCTTACGCAAAGGGCCGAACTACTTAAAAAAGTATTCGCAGGCATGCGCGCAGGGGGAATACTTATTATTTCAGAGAAGATTACTTTCCCGGATGAAAAGTTGAACGAGTTGTTTATCGAGATGTACCACAGCTTTAAGGAAAATATGGGGTATAGCAAACTTGAGATAGCACAAAAAAGAGCCGCCCTGGAGAACGTGCTGCTTCCAGAAACTCTTGAAATCCATAAAACCCGCCTTACCCAAATCGGTTTCCGATCATTTGATGCCTGGTTTCAGTGTTTTAACTTCGCCTCAATGGTCGTGTTCAAATAATGGATTTTTCTTCCCTGAAATCATACCTCGAAGGATCTAGCCTTGAAGCACTAAGCCCTGTCCTGCAAACCGAATACTTCGAGCAGCTTAGACTAGGTGATTTCCCTCGTTGGAGAGCTTTACTCGCTCAACTACCGGCTATTCGGCCGTCTACTCACAACTTAGATAGCACTATTTCGATAGGTCAGGCTAGTGACACTGATGAAGCCACACTTCTGCAGCTAAAATCTCAATTAAAGGGATTCATTCCTTGGCGCAAAGGCCCTTTAGAGCTTTTTAATATTGCCATCGACACCGAATGGCGATGCGATTGGAAATGGGATCGACTCAGATCTCAAATCTCCCCTCTTGCCGGTCGCAAGATACTAGATGTTGGTTCAGGGAATGGTTATTACAGTCTACGGATGTTACAGGCTGGTGCTGAAAGGGTTATCGGCGTCGATCCCCATATCGCCTACGTTGCTCAGTTTTGGCTTATCAAACATTTCCTTAAGGATATTCCAGTGGATGTTCTCCCGCTAGCGCTGGAAGACTTGCCGGAGAATTCTGCCTATTTTGATAGCGTTTTTTCCATGGGAGTTCTCTATCACCGCCGATCCCCCATCGATCATCTTTTACAACTGAAAAATTCTCTAAAGGCAGGAGGGGAATTAATTTTGGAAACTTTATTTGTAGATGGCAAAAAAGGTTATAGCCTAACACCAGAAAATAGATACGCACGTATGACAAATGTATGGTTTGTTCCAAGTATTGCTACATTAGAAAATTGGCTAAGCCGTTGTGGATTCGTTGATATTCGCGTAATCGATGAATCCACAACCACAGTCGACGAACAAAGGAAAACTAATTGGATGCCTTTCGATTCTTTAGAAGACGCCCTGAGTAAGGAAAATCCCACTCAGACTACCGAAGGGTTGCCTGCACCAAAAAGAGTCGTCATCCTCGCCTCCCGCTCAAAATAAAGCCTCTAATGCTCAATTAAAGACATTGAAAGGGGCCAAACCTCGCTTTATATTTTCTATTCTTCTATCAGCGCATTGCAATCGCAGTGACACACAACTAATTAAATATATTCTAAGATTACTCTAAGCAAAATTTTAATTTGCAGCTTAGTTTTAAAGTTGACGTGCGGTAATTTATTGCGTTAACTATATGTCACAATAATGATGTCCCGGTACGATAGGGTCAGCTCTAATATTATTTAGCCAATCAAAGTTATTTTTGTTACAAGATTCAGATTTATCATGTTTCGTAAATAAGATATTTAGCAACAGGCAATACCCATTAACGAAAATAGAGAATAAGAAAAAATGGCCAGACCTCTCCGTATAGAATACCCAGACGCCGTGTATCACGTATCTAACTTCGGTTTAGATTCTCAGCGCGCTTTCCCATCTGCCAAATATTTCGAAGCATTTCTTGCAGGGCTAGGTGAAACCTGTGCTCGTCTGAACGTTGAGGTACACGCTTATTGCCTACTCCGAGATCAATATCATTTGATCGTTAAAACGCCCGAAGCTAACCTCAGCAGATTCATGCGGCAAATTGATGGTTTGTATACTCAACAATATCAACGTATCAAGCGAAGCGATGGCTCTCTCTTTCGTGGCCGCTATAAGGCAGTGCTTATTCAAGCTGACAAATATCTTCTGCCTTTATCCAGGTTTATACACTCCAAAGTTAAAGCGTCGGAGGCCAATAGTTATCCCTGGACTAGTTATACGTTTTTCACTCGTAAAGCCAAGCCTCCGGTATGGTTTAATCGTGACGAAACTCTCAAACAACTAAAATCCGTTGCCGCAAAACGCCCTGCTGCTTACAAAAAGTTTGTCGGCCAAGGTGTCGATGAAGAGGTCTCTCATTTTTACGGAAAGAAGAACCTTTCTTCCGTTATGGGAGATGAAAAATTTCGAAAATCTGCACAAAAGAAGCGCTCCTCTACTTCCGCGAGAGGCATTTCCAGGGGAGCAAATGCGAAATGGCGCCCTTCGTGCAAACAAATTATTACTGCTGTAGCAAAACAATTTAAAGTTTCGGAAGCCAGCATCTACAAGGCAGCACGTGGTCCAGGTTCAAAAAATGTGCCACGCTGGGTTGCAATGTATTTGTGCCAAGAATTATCCGCCGTAACCCTGCAATCCATAGCAAAGCTATTTAAACTAAAACGTTATGGTACGGTGTCAACTACGGTAGGTAAATTGAAGAAAGAATTTCAAGAGAACCCAAAGGCACACGCTGCCGCTCAAAAATTGATCAAACAATTTAGCAAAGCAAAAAGAAGTTAATCTAGAAAGCTGAAATCTTACTGGTGACTTTATTTTCGGTAAAATTTTCCGCCAAAAAAGCCGGCATACCTTAATAGGTATTCCGGCTTTCGCGTTTCTTGCTAGCGGATTTACTTAATTTTTGATTCTTTGTAAATCACGTGCTTGCGAACAACGGGATCGAACTTCTTGATCTCCATTTTATCAGGCATAGTTCGCTTGTTTTTATCAGTAGTGTAATAGTGGCCGGTCTTTGCACTTGATACTAATTTTATCTTATCTCTCATAATTTATACCTACTTACTTACGCCTGGCTAATTCTGTAACGATTTAAACTCTAACGCCGTTAGTGCGAATATCAGCCAATACGGCATCAATACCAAGTTTATCGATGATTCGCATCCCTTTAGTAGAAATACGGAGTTTAACAAAGCGTTTTTCCGACTCCACCCAGAATCGATGGCTGTGGATATTAGGAGAAAAACGACGTCGTGTTTTGTTATGTGCGTGAGAAACATTGTTTCCCGCAACCGGTTTCTTACCAGTTACCATGCAAACCCTGGACATGTTGCTGCCTCGTTCTATTGAGTTCTAATTTGGTTTCCCCAAGCAAAATTACTCTATTAAACTTGGAATTGAATTCGGGTCAAAAATGAGGTGCGTTTTATACCAGAACAACTTTGCAATAGCAAGGTAAACCGATGCTGAAGCCAGCACACCACGGTGGTTCCAAGCTTAATGGCGTTATTAGAGCATGCCTCTTTCTGTAAATGATACTACTGCATTCCGGCCGAGAACCAAATGATCTAAAACCCTCATGCTAGATGGCGAATAATGCAAATTCTAGTTTTCACGTGACCGGCAGGCCTTCAAGACTCGGCTTGGCTATATATTAGAGTAGCTCAGTGCCGCCATTGTTCCAAAATCCGTTCAAATTGCGCATACTTAACCTAACTGCTAGTCTATCCATCCGAAAAAATACAGGTATTTACTGAGTTTCCATGTTAAGTCTCACTAACAAGCGCATATTGCTGGGAATTACCGGCGGTATAGCAGCTTATAAATGTGCCGAGCTGGCGCGCCTTTTCGCTAAGGCTGGCGCAGAAGTGCGGGTAGCTATGACTAAGGCTGCTACAGAGTTCGTAACTCCGCTCACCATGCAGGCTTTAACTCGAAATCGAGTTTCCCTAGATTTGCTGGACACCGAGGCAGAAGCAGCCATGGGGCATATCGAATTAGCACGTTGGGCGGATATTGTACTTATAGCTCCAGCTACCGCCGATTTTATTGCTCGGATTGCACACGGACAGGCTGACGATATTCTCAGCACTTTGATTTTGGCAACCGCAGCACCTATAGCTATCGCCCCTGCTATGAATCAAGGCATGTGGTCGGACAGTGGCACCAAGGAGAATTTAGCATTGCTACGAAAACGTAACTTCCATGTGTTCGGGCCCGCGGCAGGTGAACAAGCTTGCGGAGATGTTGGAATGGGCCGAATGATGGGACCTGAAGAGTTAGTAGAGGAATGCTCAGGATTGTTTAAACTTGGATCTCTAGCAGGAACTAGCTTTCTAATTACTGGCGGACCAACGAGAGAAGCAATCGACCCGGTGCGATTTATTAGTAACTATAGCTCTGGAAAAATGGCATACGCATTAGCCGGTGAAGCTTCAGCTGAAGGTGCAAGAGTAACTTTAGTTAGTGGCCCCGTGAATCTTCCCACTCCTGAAGGCGTCCACAGAATTGATGTTCTAACTGCGCAAGAGATGTTGGAGGCATGCTTGGAGAATGTAACTGATGCGGATGTTTTCATCGGTGTTGCTGCAGTCGTTGATTATCGACCACAACAAATCGAACAAGAAAAAATTAAAAAAAATGATGACCTGATGACTCTGAAATTGGTAAAGAATCCAGATATTATTTCGGAAATTGCCAAACTAGAGAACCGACCTGTTATTGTGGGCTTCGCTGCAGAGACAAATAATATTGTTGAGAATGGCAAAGACAAACTCGACAAAAAAAATCTCGATTTATTGTTTGCCAATAATGCAACCGAGACGTTTAACAGCGACACGATATCGGTCACTGCAATTAATGCAGACGAAGAAATAGTTTTGGCAGAAGGGAATAAAAACTTACTCGCCAGAAATATGCTTTCATTGATATCGACTCGACTCAAAAAATAAATTTGGTTTAAAAAATCAGCCTCTATTTTTAAAATATCGAAAAACAACAAAGAAATTTAGCGCCTTAATGGCAAGTCACCACTGGAAAAAGACCATGTCACTAACATTAGAGAACGCTAAGAATATTGCTAAGGTTCTTACCGAGTCACTTCCTTATATTCAAAAATTTACCGATAAAACTGTAGTCGTAAAATATGGCGGTAACGCCATGGTCGATGATGAGCTTAAACAAAGCTTTGCCCGCGATATCGTGTTAATGAAGCTAGTAGGAATAAATCCAATCGTTGTTCATGGTGGTGGTCCTCAGATCGGCAGCGTCTTGGAGCGTCTCAATATAGAGTCGAATTTTATCGATGGATTAAGAGTAACTGACAGCCAAACAATGGATGTTGTAGAGATGGTACTAGGCGGCCTGGTCAATAAGGAAATTGTTAGCCTATTGAACAAAAATCAAGGTAAGGCGGTTGGAATTAGTGGTGTAGATGGTAATTTGATCACCGCTAAGAAATTAAAATTGAAACGAAAATCAAAGGATAGTGGCAAACGATTAGACGATAAAGATAAAGAAATAGATATAGGCCAGGTGGGTGAGGTTGTGAGCATTAATACGGAAGTACTAGAAGTCATGAAGGACAGTAACTTCATTCCAGTAATTGCTCCCATAGGCACTGATAAATCAGGCGCTAGCTACAATATTAATGCTGATTCTGTAGCCGGAGAAATTGCCAGTGTACTAGGCGCAGAGAAGTTAATTTTGCTAACTAACGTCGCTGGCGTTCAAGACAAGTCCGGCAATGTCCTCACCGGACTCAGTGTTAAGCAAGTTGATAAGCTTATTGCCGATAAAACTCTTCAGGGAGGCATGCTACCTAAGGTTGAATGTGCTCTAAACGCAGTCAAAGGTGGAGCCACCAGCGCCCATATAATCGACGGTAGAGTTGAACACGCCGTGCTCCTGGAAATCTTTACCGACGAAGGGGTTGGCACACTTATCACCAAGAACGGGCTAGATGGTCTAAGTTGAGTGATA
>CAWKZI010000039.1:0-10286 GCA_963854365.1 Gammaproteobacteria bacterium | reverse complement strand
ACCTACGATTTAAAACCGGAAATGTCAGCTGTTGAAGTAACTGATAAACTGGTAGAAGCCATCACTTCGAAAAAATACGATGCTATCATCTGTAATTATGCCAATGGCGATATGGTGGGCCATACCGGCGATTTCGCCGCATCAGTAAAGGCAGTAGAAGCCGTCGATCGATGTCTAGGCAGGATTGTGGAGGCCATCAAATCGGCATCTGGAGAGCTACTGATCACGGCTGATCACGGCAATGTTGAGCAAATGATAGACTCAAAAACTAAACAACCTCTGACTTCACATACTAATGGTCCTGTACCTTTAGTTTATGTTGGTACTAGCGGCAAGCAATTTATCAGTAATGGCTGCCTCTCAGATTTAGCCCCTACCCTACTCACTCTAATTGACTTGGCTGTACCAACTGAAATGACAGGGAAAGTATTATTAGTTGATACTGATGATACGCTACAGGCTAGAAATTAAATATTAAACCCGCCAGGTAGAATTTATTATTCTCTATACACGATTATACAAGTGCAAACATCGTTTATTACTTGTTCCCTTGCTTGTTAGTTTAACGGCTATACAGACAACCAACAATCTCAACGCCGCAGAAGATATTGATGAGGCTCAATCTGAATTAGCACTAGTCGGCTCTGCTATAGCCGATATTGAGAAATGGATCAACGAGGCTAATGAGCAACAATCTAGTGAAGAACAGAATCTCAAAGCTGCCGAAGTAGAAATTGCAGAAGTTACCAAGTCTCTCGCTACCCTAGAATTGACTCTCGTCGGAACTCAAACTGAAATCGACTCTCTTACACTCAGAATTCATCAATTGGAATCGAATAGAGCTGAGCAAATCGTCTCATTAGAACAAGTAATTAGAGCAGCATATATCGCTGGCGACCAAAACTCATTGAAGGTTCTGTTCAATCAGGAAGACATTTCCAAAAGTGGTCGCCTACTAGAGTATTCCAGAATTTTTTCTAAATTTCAGCTAAGCAAAATACAAGAATATCAATCTACTCTAGAAGAACTCGCGGTCGCTAACACTCAGCTTAGTAATGAAGCTGAGGGATTAATCTTGCAGCAAGGTTCTCTGACAAAAAAATATCTAGAGTTGTCAGAAGCAAAAACTGCAAGACAATTAGCGCTCAGTGAATTAAATGTCAATATCGTGTCCCGCAGCGAAGAACTGGAACAACTGGAATTGAACCAAGTCCAATTACAAGCCTTAACCGAAGAAATCATGAGAGCTATGGAACGAATTCAATTAGTCGCCGACCTGCCACCATTCAACGATCAACAAGGGCAATTAAATTTACCAGCAGCAGGACCAATTGTCAGTCGCTTCGGATCCAGCATCGGTGAAGGTGATTTGCAACGACAAGGAATCACTATAGACGTTGAAGAAGGCACTGCAGTTCAGGCTGTTTACTCAGGGCGCGTGGTGTTTTCCGACTGGCTCCGAGGGGCTGGCATGTTGGTCATCGTAGACCATGGCGACGGCTATATGAGCCTGTATAGCGCGAACCAAGCACTGACAAAACAGGCCGGTGACTGGGTGGAAACTCGTGATGTTGTGGCAATTTCAGGACAAGGAACAGATGCCGATGCTCCCGGAATATACTTTGAAATTCGCCATAGGGGCCTAGCAAAAGATCCCTCTAGCTGGTTCAATAACTAACCTACACATCTTATAAGCAGCGTATTTTAGCGAGTATTTGCAACCATCTAACTTGTCGTAATTCTTATCTATAGTTAAAATTATTTTTCATATCAATTGCCTAATCTGACATAAACTGAAACTATTGATCATGCAGAACCAATCCACTGGAAAAAAGCTTCAGCGGACCAAACTTTTCAGCAATAGTATTTTTTCATCAGAGCCACCGATTCAGGATTAGCAGGGATAACTTATGAGCTTTTTCTCAACAACAATCTCCACTATAAATTACGCTCATTCAGGCCGAGGTCTTATTAGTATTGCCAGCGCTGCGGCTTTTGGTACGCTGCTATCAATATCTGCCAATGCTCAACAACAGCAGCAAGCAAAACCTCTGCCCTTGCCACTAGATGAGGTCCGAATATTTACTCAAGCAATGGATCGCATTCGTATGTCCTATGTTGAAGAAATTGACGACAAGACTTTATTAGAAAACGCCATTAGAGGCATGCTCGCCGGGCTTGACCCCCACTCAGCTTATATGGCTGGCAACGACTACGATAATTTACAAGAAACCACTACAGGCGAATTCGGAGGGCTTGGAATAGAAGTAGGACGTGAAGATGGCTACATAAGAGTAATCAGCCCCATCGATGACACTCCAGCCGACCGCGCTGGAATTCAAGCTGGTGACTTAATCATTCAAATAGACAGCAAGCCTCTACGTGAAATGCTTCCCGAAGAGGCAGCGCAAATGATGCGCGGTGAACCAGGAACGGAAGTCACGGTTACTATCGCTCGGGAAGGACAAGAACCCTTCGATCTAATAATCGTTCGTGAAGTAATAGCAGTTGCCAGCGTTCGTAGCCGCATTCTTGAGCCTGGCTATGTTTATATTCGTATTCCTCAGTTTCGCGTTAACACAGGTAACGAAACCGAAGCAGAGATTGAAAAGCTCTATGAAAAACACGGAACCCTCAATGGTATTATTCTAGATCTAAGAAATAACCCCGGCGGAGTATTGCAGGCATCGGTAGGTGTGGTTGATTCATTTATTAGCCAAGGCCGAATCGTGTACACCGAAGGCCGACTCGAGGACAACAATCAGGAATACAGTGCCACGCGAAAAAACGTGGCAGGTGATGTACCTGTGGTCGTTCTAATAAATAACGGCTCTGCTTCCGCTTCTGAAATTGTAGCGGGTGCGCTGCAAGATCATGGTCGCGCAATAATTATGGGTACTCGAAGTTTTGGTAAAGGCTCGGTTCAAACAATTATGCCTTTATCTGAAGAGCGAGCGATTAAACTAACCACATCACTTTACTTCACCCCAAACGGTCGTTCAATACAGGCGCAAGGAATTGAGCCAGACATTATTGTCGATGAAGCATTCGTAACTCGCCGCTCAAGAAATGTTGCCCAGTACAATGAGTCTGACTTACAAGGCCACTTAGAAAATGGCAATGGCATCGAAGAAGTAGACAGCAATGCAGCGATGGCTGATGCATTAATCTCTGCAGAAGAAGTACTCGTAAGTGATTATCCTCTTAACGAAGCCCTAAATGTTTTGAAAGGAATTAATGCTTTCAATCCGCCAGTCGAAGCAGCTGAGTCGGGCTCTTTCGCTCAACACATAGATTAAGCTTAAGCTAGAAGTAGAACCCCCCAAACTGAAAGGAGAATTTATGAGTAGGCTATAGATTACAAATTGGTTGAAATCAGCAGTTATATCCGCACTTCTATTCCTTTACCAGCCATATACTTTTTAGCTTCCGCGACCGAAAACTCACCAAAGTGAAAGATGCTAGCTGCCAATACTGCATCGGCTTCGCCTTCCAAAACACCGTCAACTAAATGTTGTAACGTGCCCACACCACCAGAGGCGATTATAGGAACTCGTACTGCATTGCTCACAGCTTTATTAAGTGGTAAGTCAAAACCTATCTTGGTGCCATCACGGTCCATGCTAGTCAGGAGTATTTCTCCAGCACCATAACTAACCATGCGCTTAACCCAATCAATGGTATCTATACTCGTAGGCTTGCGCCCGCCATGGGTGAATATTTCCCATTTAAATTCCTCACCTTCCACGGATACTTTTTTCGCGTCCACAGCGACAACAATACATTGAGAGCCAAATCTTTCTGCGGCATCACGAACAAATTCAGGGTTAATTACTGCAGCTGTATTGATTGCGACTTTATCTGCACCAGCATTCAACATGGTTCGAATGTCTTCTAACGTCCGAATACCGCCGCCAACAGTCAAAGGAATAAAAACCTGACCTGCAATAGCCTCCACTGTTGCAACGGTAGTATCGCGACCTTCATGACTGGCGGTGATATCTAGAAAAGTTATTTCATCTGCACCAGCATCGCAGTATCGTTTGGAGATTTCTACAGGATCGCCAGCATCTCGAATGTCGAGAAATTTCACACCCTTAACTACTCTGCCATTATCACAGTCGAGACAAGGAATAATGCGTTTTGCTAACGCCATGTTTATGCCAACCCATCGCAATAAGCCTGAGCTTCGGTTAAATCCAGCTTGCCATCGTAAATTGCACGGCCAGTAATAACACCCATAATGCCGGCACCGGTAGCGGTCTTTGCAACTGCTCTAATGTCGACAATATCAGCAAGCTTAGCAACGCCGCCGGAAGCAATAATGGGTATAGAGGATTGTTGCGCCAACTCCTTTGTCGACTCAAGGTTTACGCCCCGCATCATACCGTCACGAGCAATATCGGTATAAACAATTGCTTCCACGCCACGATCAGTAAACTTGGCCGCGAGATCAATCACACTTAGCTCCGAAATATCAGCCCAGCCTTCGGTGGCTACTTTGCCATCAACCGCGTCCAAACCAACGATTATTTTGCCGGGGTACTGTTCGCATGCTATTCGCACAAACTCAGGATCCTTAACTGCTTGCGTACCAATGATGACAAAACTAACTCCGGCATCTATGTAAAATTTCACGCTGTCAATATCTCGAATGCCACCACCAATTTGTATAGGCAATGAAGGGTAGGCTTTCACAATCTCCGTAACTATATCTGCGTTTACCGGAGTCCCCGCAAAGGCGCCATTCAAATCAACAATATGTAATCGTTTCGCACCTTTCTCTAACCATTCCCCAGCCATATGCACAGGATCGTCAGAAAACACTGTAGAATCATGCATGCGTCCTTGTCGCAAGCGCACACACTGGCCATCTTTTAAGTCGATTGCTGGAATTACTAACATCTCGAAGTTTCCATTCAGGCGTTACCATCCCACTGCAGAAAATTCTTCAATAGACTAAGACCCGCTGTTTGACTTTTTTCTGGATGAAACTGTGTGGCAAAAATATTATCAGCCGCAAGAGTTGCAACAATGTCAGCGCCATAATTTGTTTTACCCGTTACTAAATCAGCATTAGGTGTTTGTACATAGTAACTGTGGACAAAATAAAACCGACTGTTCTGAGGTATATCTTTCCATAGCGGATGGTCTTGCGTTTGTTTAACTTCATTCCAACCCATGTGAGGAACTTTCAATCTTGAACTCTTCCCATCAGTTAAATTATCACCAAAATATTTTACTTCACCGTCGATAAACCCAAGACAGTCAACGCCGCCATTTTCTTCGCTACTTTTCATCAAGGCCTGCATACCAACACAAATCGCCAACACAGGTTTCGACTTCATCGCTTCCTCAACAATCTGCCCAACATTAAGTCGCTTTATTTCGGCCATGCAATCACGAATTGCACCGACTCCAGGAAAAATCACTCTATCGGCTGAAGCTATTAAGTCTGGGTTTGGGGTCACTAGCACCTCTATTTCTTCACCTAACTCGCGGCCGACATGTTCCACTGCTTTTGCAACAGAATGAAGATTACCCATACCGTAGTCGATGACTGCAATCTTGTTCATAGTGAGAATTGAACTAACAAAGTGGTTCGTCGGAACGCGTTAAGAAAGTGTCCTGAAAGGCTTCGCTACTTACAATTAGCTGTGCCTTTCTAATCAATAACCTATAGAGAGCCTTTAGTAGAAGGAATTACCCCGGCCTGTCTTGGGTCGGCTTCAATGGCCATGCGAACAGCCCGCCCGAAAGCCTTGAAGATAGTCTCTATTTGATGATGCGAATTCTTGCCACGAAGATTATCGATGTGCAACGTAACCAGTGCATGATTAACAAACCCCTGAAAGAATTCGTGAAACAAATCCACATCAAAAGCGCCTACAGTGCCTTTAGCAAACTGCACGTGATAATCCAAACCAGGTCGGCCAGAAAAATCGATCACGACTCGAGACAGGGCCTCATCTAGAGGCACATAAGCATGTCCATAGCGACGAATACCAGTCTTATCCAACGCCTTGTCGAAAGCCTGACCTAAAGTAATACCAATATCTTCTACCGTGTGGTGAGCATCAATCTCCAAATCACCAACGGCTCTGATCTTCAGGTCAATTAGACCATGGCGGGCAATCTGATCCAGCATATGGTCAAGGAATGGCAAACCTGTCTCAACATCCAGCTGGCCCGAGCCATCCAGACTGAGATCAATCTTAATTTGGGTTTCTTTGGTATTTCGTTCAACTGACGCTTTACGCATGATCACGGTCACAGCTTAAATGGCAGGAACTCCCTACCATGAGGCGTTATTAGGATTAAATATCTGTTTCTAAGAAGCGGCCATTATAATGCCCGCTCAATTGCATTGAAAGCTGTATTGAAAGCACAAATATCTCCTGAGGGCCGTAAAGGCGGACTCTCAGCTTATTGAGCACCTGGTTTGAGCCTCATTTTTAATAGCCCCATTAACCAAGAACGGCTTATCGCGATCATCGTGCATGTATAATTCCATTCCGGTAAACTTATTCACTCCCACAGAGCTGTTAGTAAGATAGTCCCACCACTTAATTGCAGACACTATGTTAAAAAGAGTCTTAAAAGTTCTCGGCATATTTTCCGTACTCCTCATAATCTCAGGAATACTGCTGATCAATACGGTAAATACTGAGACTAATAAGCGAACGATCCAGAAAGCGATTCTCACTGCCACCGGTTACGAACTCACAATTGCCGGTGATATAGACGTGAATTTCTTCCCCTCCATAGGGCTAACCCTAAATGATGTTCGGCTAAAAAATCCTGGCACACCTCAAGAGCTCGCCTCTACCACTGCTGCAATTTTAAGTGTCGATGTGAGAGCGCTATTTAGTGGCAATTTATTAGTTCAAGAGCTCAGCACTAATGATTTTCATATCAATTATTTTGTCGATGCAGAAGGCCAAAATATTTGGGATGTAGATCATGAGCTAGAAACGTTCAGTTCAGCAGATTCTGTAATAACCAATGCAACGACAACATCGTTAGAATTCAGTGATAGTGAACCCAATAGCGATATCGTCGCCGTATCTTTCGAGCGCATTCAGATCTCCAACGCGAGCATTGATATACAAGACGTTTCCCAAGGGACCCGCTATAGCATTAAAAATTTAAACTTGGACAGTCGCGATACCAATATAGAAGGAAAGCCTTTCGCCTTAGATCTGACTTTTGATTTTCTGAATTATGATCCAGTCGCCGGCGAAGCTCTACCAACTGCGATAGGATTACAGAGCAATGTAGTAGCCGACATTAATCAACAAATCATCAGCCTAAGCGATGTCAATCTCAGCCTTACGCCAATGCTACTTCAAGGAGATTTTGCTCTTAGTAACTTGCACTCAACAATGACTTACCAAGGGGAAATGGCCTCAAATAATTTTAACGTCATTGGTTTATTGCAAACTCTAGGCTTGATTGAGGAAAACAAGGAATTCACAGGTGCCATCGGTGGTAGTACTGATTCTCCCCCACCTCTCGCCTTTGAATTTTCCTTTAGTGGTGATCAAGAAAAATTTTCTATTCCTGACCTTACTGCCTCATTAGGGTCTACAGAAGTAGAAGCCGATATGACAGTAAGATTCGCGACAGATTTTTCCCCAACAAATATTAGTTATGACCTTAAAACAAACTCATTAGATTTAACTCCCTTTCTAACGAAAGACGATGTTGAATTTGAGAGTGATCAGGATGTAGAAGAAGCAGAAGACAAACAACTCATTGCCACAGAAACATCCGCTCAAACTTCTGAAACTGAGCTACCGCTCGAACTACTAAATGCCCTTAACCTTCTCGGTAGTATTTCGGTTGAATCTATTACCACCAATGAATTTAATTTTACTGATATTAATATATTCACCAATATTGAAAATGGTGTGCTTGATATCGAGATTCAACCCATCCGCGCCTTCGACGGCAACATAGAAGGCACGATAAGGCTCGACGGCAGCGGAAAAGAGCTTGGCAGACTCTCCACCCAATTCGTAGTCAGTGAGCTCGATATTATTAGCCTAGCCCCTTCTATTTCAAGATTCGAATCAGTAACAGGCAGATTGGGAGCCTTGATAGACCTGCAGGCCCAGGGCTTAACCACTAACGATCTAATGAACTCACTCAATGGCTCAACCCGCTTCATTGTTGATGAAAGCAATGTGAACATGGGCCTCATCAAGCAGGTATTTACCGCTATCGCTGCCCTTAGCCCTAGAGAATTTTCCGTTGATCGATGGCCTGACATAATTCAATACAATGGATTGAATGGCCACATTAAATTTGAAAACGGAATCAGTGAGGGCCAACAGGTCAATTTACGCATGGATAATATAGACATAAGCGGCTCAGGTGGCATAGACATCGATGCTGAGACAATCGACTACGAATTAACGTTTACCGTTCTCGGGGGCAACCATAGTCAAACCATATCTATCGATACACTCTATCACAATGTGCCTTGGCCGGTTAGGTGCAACGCTGCGTTCTCCGACCCAATCAGTCAGTACTGCCGCCCCAATTTTGAAGCGGTGCGAGATGTCTTTTCCCAATTAGGTAGAAGTGCTTTTCGAGGATTTTTGGAAGACTCTCTGACCGAACAATTACCCAACAACCTACAAGAGGTCGGCCGGGGAATCCTCCGCAGCCTACTCAATTAGTTTCTGATCTTCCAATACCGATGCCTGAACCATTGAGTAAATCATTTTCTAGCAAAGTATTACGTTGGTTCGACAGCCATGGTCGCCACGATTTACCCTGGCAAAAAAACCCCACTTCCTATCGAGTCTGGGTTTCTGAAATCATGTTGCAGCAAACACAAGTAGCAACAGTTATTCCTTACTATCAAAGATTCACTGAAAAATTTCCCTCAGTCGAATCTTTAGCTGCTGCCGATAATGACCAAGTTTTGCACCTATGGACCGGACTCGGTTACTACGCCAGAGCAAGAAATTTACACAAGACTGCAGAGATACTTCAATCTACTTCCGATGGTAATTTCCCAAACACCGTTACCGGTTTAATGAAGTTACCGGGGATCGGCCAATCAACTGCCGGCGCAATTGCGGCGCTCTCAATGAATGTTCATGCCACAATTTTAGATGGTAATGTGAAACGTGTACTCACTCGCTGCTTCGCAATAGCAGGCTGGCCGGAACAAGGAAAAGTAAAAAAACAATTGTGGAAGATCGCCGAAAGCCTAACACCCAAAGAACGAGTAAAAGATTACACTCAGGCAATCATGGATTTGGGAGCTATAGTTTGTACCCGCTCTAACCCAGCTTGTTCAAGCTGTCCTCTTAACAAAAACTGTATCGCGCTTAATGAAGGTTCCATTTCTGAGTATCCAGGCAAAAAGCCTAGAAAAAGCTTGCCGGTAAAATCAGTTGTGATGTTTGTTATACAAAATTCTATTGGAGAAGTACTATTGGAAAAACGTCCTCCATCTGGTGTTTGGGGATCACTCTATTCCTTCCCTGAAAGTAAATCTCCTGAAGAATTACCTCAGTTAAATAACCTTGTTATAAAAAGAGGCAAGCATGAGGTGCTATCACCTCTTCGCCACACTTTTTCTCACTACCATCTAGATATTCAGCCAGTGCACCTCAGCGTCACACAAAAAACCAACAGTGTTGCTGATTCAAACCGATGGCTCTGGTACTCTTTAGACCATTCAGTTGAAGTAGGGTTAGCAGCGCCAGTGAAGAAGCTGCTCTCAGCTCTGACATAAAAGACGAGGATATATCATGAGCCGCATGGTCAACTGCAAAAAATACAACAAAGAACTCCCAGGATTGCTTGTGCCTCCCTATCCGGGTAATAAAGGCCAAGAAATCTATGAATCTGTGTCCGAACAAGCCTGGCAGGAATGGCAATCTCAACAAACCATGCTCATCAATGAAAAGCAGCTAAGCATGATGAATCCGGACGATAGGAAGTATCTACAAGCGGAAATGGACAAATTTTTCAACAACGAAGATTTCGATCGGGCCGAGGGGTTTGTCCCTCCAAGCGAGTAAATTAGGTACTTTCTTGACTCAAAAGCCCAAATTCTATTTAATACGCGGCTCGCGCAAGCTAGCTGCTTCTAAAATCATTCGATGATTTGAACGTCGTCCGGCCAATTAAAACGTTAAATTCTAAGCGCAATAGAACAAAATGCCCAGGTAGCTCAGTCGGTAGAGCAGAGGACTGAAAATCCTCGTGTCGGTGGTTCGATTCCGCCCCTGGGCACCATTTCTTGTTGGCCCATCTCCGAA
>CAWKZI010000038.1:0-10297 GCA_963854365.1 Gammaproteobacteria bacterium | reverse complement strand
TGTTGCGTTGATTACCGATGGAAGATTCTCCGGCGGCTCTCATGGATTCGTCGTAGGTCACGTTACTCCAGAAGCCTTTGAAGGCGGACCCATCGCCATTGTGCGAACTGGCGATCGCATTTCCATAGACGCCGAATCCAATGAAGTAAAAATAGAAATAAGTGACCAAGAGATTACCGAGCGTCTGAGTAAATGGGTAAAACCCAATCCACGCTATACTCGCGGAGTACTGGCCAAATTTGCTGCAATGGTTACTTCCGCCTCTGAAGGCGCTGTAACAGATAAATATATTTAGGCCGATAAAAATAATAATGAGAACATCACTGAGGTAAAACTGTGCCAGAGTTTTTTACTAATATAGGCACCATGATTTCTGGGAGTTTTCTTCAAGACGGCGCTCTTTGGACACTAACAAATATTCCAGGCTTTCCTCCGATCATTCAATCCATACATATCTTGGGTATTGCGGTTGTGATGGGTTCTGTAGTGATGCTCGACCTGCGTATACTTGGCTTAGCCGTCCCAAGTCAAAAGATTTCCGAGATGACCGAACGACTTATGCCCTTTATGTGGTGGGCATTAGCATCAAACTTTGTATCCGGCGCATTCTTTCTATTTGGTCGCCCCAATCGTTATTTCAATAATCCAGTCTTCGGGTGGAAAGTAAGCTTTCTTATTCCTGCGATTCTAATAGCGATTTTTTTTCATATTATGAGTCGAACCGAAGAAAACTATTGGGAACTTAATTCGGCGCGCCTATGGACTGCACGAGGAATTGCAATAGTGTCATTAGGGCTTTGGATAATGGTCGCGATGGCTGGGCGCTGGATCGCTTATGCTGAATATCTTTATTTTCCTGCATAAAGCCAAACAAAATAAACCGAGTTCATTAAGGACGATAGTAAAAAATGATTTCAAATTTTCTCCGCTCACCAAAATGGATAGATGTAGAGAACTGGCCTATCTCTTGGGAAATTGGCGGCACCTCCTGGTTCCCATTTCTTGAGTCTATTCATGTCATAGCTGCGGCCATGGTGGTCGGCTCAATTCTAATGGTTGATTTACGTTTATTGGGACTAGCCGCGAAGCGTTATCCAATAACAACTCTGTCTAAAGAATTAGTTCCATGGTCTATCGGGGCTTTCGTCATTGCTACTATTACAGGCATCGGCATGTTTATCACTCGAGCTGCCTCCCACGTGCTAAACCCAGCCTTTCAGTGGAAAATATTTCTCCTAGTACTTGCAGGCGCCAATATGGCCTATTTTCATTTTAAGGTGTACAAACAAGTTGCTGATTGGGATACGTCAGATACAACACCCACTCAGGTAAAGCTTGTTGGCAGCGCCTCTTTGTTTCTATGGGCAGGAGTTATGCTTGCTGGCAGGTGGGTCGGCCATATTGTCTAGGCTCCAAATGCCAGATCCAAAAGAGACTCCCGACTAGCAAAATAACAAACTGAAATATAAAAGTGCCTCCCTGCCCCTTCGATTGAGCAAAACATTTATCCACTCGAACTAACCTTTTATGCACTATCCAATTAGTAGCTAGTTTCTACTTTACTTTTGAATCCTCTAACTCAAATATTATGTTTGTTAATCAAAAGTTTGTAATAGTAAATTTAATTTATGCTAATCAACCATGCCTAAATATTCTCTATGTGCTTGTGTATCCATTGCAAAAAATGAGTTAGAGATTCCATGGCTAATTGCTTTTCCAAAAAAGGCATGACTAATATTAAGAGCGTTATTTCGGTTGATCGGGTATTCTGCCAAATAAAATTATTTTATGCATAGTATGGAAGCGAAAAATAGGATGGGAAATGAATCTTGAAAAATTAAAAATGGCCGAAGCCATATTTATGAATCGTTACCCCGGTGGTTTTGCTCATGCAGATATACAAGCAATCAGCAAAAAACACAAAATGGATCAGATGGTCGAATTCACTCAAACATGTTTCGTTAAGAAAAATTTTCGCGACACGCAAACTATCATCGACAACATGATCAAAATTGTCAGCCGTTCGTCTATGGTCTCAATATTCGAGAAACCAAGATTCAAAGATTTTGCCAATTCTCTAACTCCAAAGGAAAAAAATGCCCTTGTCGCAGGTTTAAAAGATCAACTTCATGGCAATCAACAAAAAGGTTTCGAAAAAATAACCGATCTGTTAAGTATTAATAAATTGGCAAAGTGGACACTAATTAGTATTTGTCCAGTATATTTCTCTCCTTACGATGAGGTCTTCGTTAAACCAACCACGGCAAAAGGCATTATTGCTCACTTTGAACTAAAGGAGCTCCAGTATCGGCCACAACCAAACTGGGAATTTTATGAGCTTTGGCGCACTACTATTAACAAGATGAAAACCAAAGTGGATTCCTCTCTTTCTCCAAACAATGCGGCATTTACAGGATTTTTAATGATGAGCCTTAATAACTCGCTCTAAACTAATGCGACCAAAATTCGCTCACATCAGAGCAAATAGTCGAAAAGCACAAACTAGGCAATTGCAACCTGACAAGCTGGTGTTAAACTAACCGTTCTCAAAAGTCCAACAATCATAAAGGAGGGAGTATGCGCCTGATCTCGAAGTCTCTATGCAAACGGCTAGTAACACTCAGTTTGTTTAACCTTTTATTGATTAATCTCTCCGCAATCGCAGAAGATGGCGGCGCACTCTACAACACGAGTTACGATGTAAATTTAGGTGAGCGCTATTTTGAACGCCAATGCTCCCGCTGCCATGGTTTCGATGCCAAGGGCAATGACGAAACTGGGGCTCCAGACCTCACCGGTCGGCTTTCTCGAGCGAGTAGTGATGTGGCAATTTTCAATATAATCCGCACCGGGGTGCCCAATACCGCCATGCTTCCTGTTGCCGAGGCAGTTCCTGATGCAACAGTTTGGCAATTAGTGGCTTATATCAACTCTTTGCGCTATGACCCAGACTTAGTAGATCTGGATGGTAACGCTGAGTCTGGCGCGCGGCTATTTGCAGCAAAAGGTGATTGTGACAGCTGCCATATGGTTAATGGCCAAGGTGGCAGGCTTGGGCCCGATCTCTCTCGAATAGGTGAAACCACAACCCCTGAAGACCTCGGTATCGCAATAATGGGGCCAGATGAAAAAGTAGCCCCTCGCTGGTGGACTCTAAGAGTTACGGGGCGAGATGGTCAGACTAGAGAAGGTTTTCGTATGAACGAAGACAGTTTTTCCGTCCGCATAATGGATAATGATTCAAACCTCTGGTCGTTTCGCAAAAACCAAATTCAGTCTATTGAACGAATAGAAAAATCCACGATGCCAAGTTATGAACAATCATTGTCAGAGAATGAAATTGACGACTTGATCGCCTATATGTTCTCTCTTCGTAAGGAGATCTAAGTATGAAAAAATTAGCCATTCTGCTCTCATTAGTTGTCTTCAATCCAGCTTTTGCCGCTGAAGACCCATTTGAAACTGTCATGACTCCAGCATTCTCCCCGATTACCTGGGAACGATTGATTAATGCTGGCGACGAACCTGAAAATTGGCTGATGTATTCAGGCACACTGGATGCTCAACGCTACAGCCAGCTAGATGAAATCAACACCTCAAATGTCACCGATATGGAATTGAAGTGGGCTTATCAAATTCCTGAAATTGATCGCGCAGAAACTGTGCCCTTAGTAGTTGATGGCATCATGTTCATTACCGAAGCACCCAGCAATCTGGTTGCCGTCGATGCGCAGACTGGACGTCAATATTGGCGTTATGACCATGATTTACCTGAAGATTTAAGAATCTGCTGTGGCCGAAATAATCGCGGTGTTGCGATTCTTGGAGAAACTCTGTTCATGAGCACCCTAGATGCGCATCTAGTGGCTATAGATGCTCGAACTGGCAATGTACTCTGGGATGTAGAAGTAGCTGCTTACGACTCGGGTTACAGTAAAACTGCTGCTCCTTTAATCGTTAAGGATAAAGTCGTCACAGGAATTGCTGGCGGAGAATTTGGCATCCGAGGGTTTATCGATGCGTATAACGCAGAAACCGGCGAACTAGAATGGCGTACCTATACTATTCCGGGCGAAGGCGAACCAGGCAACGATACATGGTCAGATGATTCTTGGAAAACAGGTGGCTCCGCTACTTGGATTACCGGTGCTTATGACCCCGATCTCAACATGATTTACTGGGGAACAGGTAACCCTGGTCCTGACTGGAATGGTGACGTACGCCTTGGCGACAACCTTTACTCCGATTCTGCTCTCGCTCTAAATGGCGATACCGGAGAATTGGAATGGTACTTCCAATTTACCCCTCATGATGTTCATGACTGGGATGCCATTCAAGTCCCTATTCTTGCTGACATAAATTATCAAGGCAAAGAAAGAAAAGTGATGATGTGGGCTAATCGCAATGCCTTCTTTTATACCATTGATAGAGAAACTGGTATTTTCTTGGAAGGAAAACCTTTTGCAACTCAAACATGGGCACAAGGACTCGATGCTAATGGCAGGCCTGTGCGCGTTCCAGGAATGGAGCCAACCTATGAAGGCATCATGGTTTCGCCCCCTATCACCGGAGGCACAAATTGGTATTCACCTGGTTATAGCCAACAAACTGGATTATTTTATGTGACTGCATTTGATGGCGAGCAAATTTTCTTCAAGCGCGATGAAGACTACGAAGAAGGCGAGCGTTTTACCGGTGGCGGTGGCCGTTACGATCAACCAATGGATGCATTCCATAGTTCCATTAGAGCTATTAACCCTGCTACTGCTGAGATTGAATGGGAATTTCCAATACAGCCCCGCTCCTCCGCAGGTATAACTAGCACCGCAGGTGGCTTATTGTTTACTGGTAGTGCAGATGGCTATTTCTTTGCCTTGGATGCCGCGTCTGGTGAAGAACTTTGGCATATTTCATTGGGACGCCGAGTTCATGCCGCGCCAATGACTTACTCAGTTGAAGGAAAGCAATTTGTAACCATAGCCTCGGGAAATGTTGTTTATACTTTTGGGCTAAAGGAATAAAAGTTCAATTTGACGAATTACTTTGGGAAATAAAAAACGGCAGACTTTCGCGAGTAAGCCGTTCCAAGGGTTGATTTTTTAACAGTTCAATTAATTTTATGAAGCACTTTCAACGAGTCAGGTTGAGACGTTCTCCGCCACTTTACATTGCAGCAATTCTGTTTCTTTTCTTTCCTAGTAATACAAAGAACCTGAATTTAACTAAATCATTTCGAAATTAGCTTTCATCTTTAAACTGTCACAGATTTTTCGCTCCTATCACCTATTACCTACAAATCACGCTTGTCTTAGGACGGTAATTTTCGAGTACAATATGTATTACCTGCTAAGATAATAGGAAAAGACCAACATGACTAAGCAAGCAGCATTTTCCCGATTCGACGAGTGTACAAAGGAAGACGTAGATATCGTTCTGGAAAATCACAAAGAATTTGCAGCGGGTTTGCCAGACCGTGTGCTAGATCATCTGCGGCTACTAGACGGAGACTTTGGTGGTTTTAAGGTTGATCGACTTGAACATAGTCTGCAAACAGCAACTCGAGCCCATCGTGATGGCAAAGACGAAGAATATGTTGTGTGCGCTCTCCTCCACGATATTGGAGACACCTTGGGAAGTTACGACCACGGCGGGGTTGCTGCTGCGATCTTAAAACCATTTGTATCAGACGCGAATCATTGGATGTTAGCTAACCATCCAACCTTTCAGGGCTACTATTATTTTGAGCATATGGGTGTGGACAGAAATAAAAGAGAGAAATTTAGTGACAACCCTTATTACGAACATACTCGAGAATTCGTTGATAAATATGATATGCCCGCCTTCGATCAAAATTATGAATCCATGACTCTAGATGAATTCGTACCAATGATCAGACGTATCTTGAGAAAATAACTTGCGACCTTTAGATTCGGCACATTTTGACTGAAAAAAAGCATGATACTAATGTTGGAGGGTGTAGCAATTTATGCCAATGAACTGCAAGCTATAACTTCTTTGAGTTTTTGGCAGCTCGCATTTGAAGCCTGACTTTACATCCCATGATTTTTACTTAAATACAGAACTAAAAACTACCCTATGTTTATTAAGTCAGTGGAATCAATGAATACTCTGGAACCTTATTTTAAGTACCTACTTCAGAAAAATTCATCGAGAAGTCTATCGGGAAATCTGCAAATTAGTATCCATTGTCCTAGAAATGACTCTGTATGAATCCAAAGAAATTCGTCGGTACTTTTTCACTATCAAAAATTCTTTTATCAACCATTAATTTAACTGCATGCGTAGCGCCTAGACCCATAAAAATGCAAAAAAAGAGATAGATCTATGCCTGAAAAATCCATAAGCCGTTTTCCAATTCCTGAACTTGAATCTTTGCCCGCAGATATTCATCAGCGTATTTTTTCTATTGCTGAAAAATCTGGATTTATCCCAAATATTTTCTTAGCCCTGGCTCACCGGCCTGATGAATTTCGTGCTTTTTTTGCTTATCACGATGCTCTGATGGAGAAGGAAGGAGGCTTATCAAAGGCAGAAAGAGAAATGATTGTTGTTGCCACTTCTAGTCTAAATCAGTGCATTTACTGCGTCGTTTCTCATGGGGCAATACTGCGAATACGACAGAAAAACCCTCAGATCTCCGAACAGCTTTCTACGAACTATCGTAATGCTGATATCACGGATAGACAAAAGGCCATGTTGGAATTTTCGGTTAAAGTAGCTGTGGCTTCTCATGAAATTAATAAAAATGATTTTGATAAACTTAGAAAACAAGGATTTAGCGACGAAGATTCATGGGATATAGGAGCTATAACTGCTTTATTTGCCCTTTCCAATCGAATGGCAAACATGGCCGAAATTCGTCCAAATAGAGAATTTTACTCCCTTGGCAGAAATGAAATATAACAATAACCAGTAACTTATAATTTTAGGGCTGTTCCCATGAACTTAATCCCCTCTTTGAAAATTTATGCCCTAAATAACTCGGAGTCTTCGGAAAACAAAATACACTCTGACGAAATAGCAGAAAAGTTCGGTTTTAGAGGAGCATTGGTTAGTGGCATGAATGTGCTTGGCTATTTAAACCAACCACTGATAAAGCACTTCGGTTCCGATTGGCTTAGCCACAGAATCCTCGATGTAAAATTCCTAAAACCTGCCTACCAAGATGATTTAGTTAGGGTCGATTCCGAAATCATTCAAGCCTCTCAAACTCAAAGCACTGTAGTTAGCAAAGCCTTTAATCAAATAGGCGAATTACTCGCCCTACTCGAATCAAGTTCTCCTATGCCCATGCCATCGATAGATAATCTGGCATATGCTCAAGGGGCTATAGAGACTCATGAACGGAGAGAAATTGAGTGGGACTTAATTCACCTAAAGCAACCATCCTATGACTTTACTTGGCAACCCTCAGCCGAAGATAATAAAAAGAGGGTCGATATCCAGAGAGACACTAGCGAAATTTTTCGTGGACCTTCTGCCTACATACACCCTTTCTATATCGGCGAGGCTTGCAATAAGAGTTTAATGCGTATGTTTATACTTCCCGCCTGGATACATACAGCTAGCCGAATAATTTTGCGCAAAGCACTCAGAGTTGAAGATAAAATAACAATCAAGACAGTGCCGATTGAAAAATGGGAAAAGCGAAATCACCAGTTTATTAAATTATATGTAGCGATGATTGTGAACAATGAAGTTGTCGTGGAAATTGAACACAGCGCTATTTTTAAAATAGCCCAATAAAAACTAGGCCTTATTAAACAAGTAGAATCGGGTACCGCAAATCTTTATCTCATAATCGTGAACAAAACAATTTTTTAGCTTCGCGGTTTCTATAACCTTCTCTCTATCTTCAACGAGCAGATCAACGCCACTTAATCCAGGGCCGCGATCATCAACGTTTCTTACACAGCGAATTGATGCATTATTTAGAGCTAGTGTCACTGAGCTATGATCTTCCCGTTTCTGACAATCGATAACAGAACTCCATAAATTGCCCAGCTTCATCGGGTCCTCGCTCTGTAGCTCCACGCCGAGAATGTCCGCCGTAACATCACGTTTAACTTTATCTTGCCAACTTAGCCCTCCCGCGGGATACCAGTGGCCTTCGAAATTTTCTTGCTCATCCCATCCGATATCCAAAAAGGATGCAACCATATCTCCTGGGTGCAATTGAAAGAAATTCCAACCTTCTCTTTCTACCTCATGAGCTACTCGAATTCCTTTCGCTTCTGCCCGCTGACGAATCTCAGCCTGAATGGCACGGCTATCAACTTGGGTGATCACCATGTAACCACCATCTCCCTTTCGCCGCTCAAAGTAACGCCCCGCTGCAGTATCACCCATGGAGGGCGCCACGACCTCGATAAAATTACTTCCGATTGGTAAGAGGAAATTCTCCAAACCATATTGAGCAACATTAGGATCCCTATGACAGACCTCAATCCCTAAAATTGAACAAAGCTCATCCTCAGCTTTTTTTAGATTGCTGCTAACTAAACAAATTTGCCGAAGCTGAATACTCATAGTGTTTACAACAGTGAAACTATTTTTCGAATTTAGCCTATGCCGGCTTCTTATGTACTAACATTTTCTGTTCTCCCAATAGCACCATTTCTCTGCGTTGATTGTGCACGGTGGTTTTCAAGCGAATAACTCCTGTCGTATTACCTTCCGTGAGTTCAACGATTTCTAATGCTGGGTATACGGTGTCCCCACAATAAACTGGTTTTAAAAATTTTGAGCTCTGCTCGATTAAACCTATGAGGCTATCCTCTAAAACATGGGGCAGCATTCCAGCTCCAGGTGCTGTTTGGATCGCAACTTGGAATCCATGGGCCAGCATATGTGGATGACCCTTAGATCGGCAGTATTCAACATCATAGTGAATTGGATGATTATCCCCAGACGCTAATTGAAATGCCGCAAAATTTGCATCACCCAAGGTCCGAGATGGAATAACAAACCTCTGCCCTACTACCAAATCTTCAAAATAAGACGATGCACAGAGAGTATGTTTTTTAGGGTCAAAGGTTGGATCAATGTCGGTCATTTTTGTTTGCATTATGTCTACCCCTCCAGATAACAGGCTGGGAATTATAGGAATGCCCTCAAAGGCTCAGCAGTAACCTTATTTAAGCTAATTTATTTCTAATTGACTTCGGTTAATTTCCCTACCTTTTAGTAAGACTCGATTAATAGATCGTGTATTACGGATATCACTTAAGGGATTATTATCCAGAATCAATAAATCTGCACTGTATCCGGCTTTTATTAAGCCTAAGTCAGCTAAGCCCAAAATCTGAGCGGCTGCACTCGTGCCTGAAATAATTGCTTGCATTGGTGTCATACCCAAACGTACAAAAATCTCCAGTTCCCGGTGGCCAGTATAGCCAAAAGGATGCTCAGGAACGGCGCCCGCGTCTGTTCCAAGAACAATATCTACTTCTGCAGCCAGCAGACGAGCAAACCCTTCTCTTAGCTCAAGTTCGGCTATTTCGTTACGAGCTGGATTAACTTCCCTCTGGCTTCCGCTCGCCGTCAATCCAGCAACGATCTCAGGCAACAAGATAGCGCTTAAAAATTCATCATCTCCAATCGCTTCACGGCGCAACTCGCCTAAACCCAAGTTTGGAATCACAAAGGCATCTGCAGCTTTCGTTTGCGCGGCAATAGCACTTGTATACCCTGCTCCAATCCTCCCATGAAGAAAACCACTCACTTTGGCATCAAGTAAATCAGGCATATCTTCTGCACTTTGCTGGTGTACAAAGACACTAAGATTATTGGCCCGCGCTTCATCGACAATGGCGCGATAATTCTCCGGTTCTAATTTATGCTGAGTCCCTGCTCTATCATCCACCCAAATCTTAATGAAAGGGATTCCTTTCTCAGCAACCTCACGTACAGCTAGCCTCGCTGATTGGGGGTTGGTTATTCCATGAAGTATTGTCATACCCATGGAGTCAGCTACTTGTAAAGCATGATCTAGGAATTGATTATTGGGACCTTGTCCTGGTGGTGCCATTCCGGCACTAAAAATAAAGCGCGACGTTCCCGGAATACCTGTTTCGTTGCTTTGTTCTTGCTGAAAACCTAAAGCCAGCTCCTCCGGGTCAGAGCCCGCAGAAAACACAGCAGAAAAGCCATAATACGCATACTGACGAAGGTTGGCGATAAGGTTATCTACCGAATAATTTTCTGCACCCCAAGAGTCCGCTCCTTGATAACCAAGATGGGCATGGGCATCAATTAAAGCAGGGATAATGGTTTT
>CAWKZI010000037.1:0-10333 GCA_963854365.1 Gammaproteobacteria bacterium | reverse complement strand
CAGTGTCAGGAAACTGAGAATTCGCAGTCAAATTACCCTCGAAGAATGAAATACAGCATAGCTGTCAATGTTATAAACAGCATTAAATTTTACAGATAGAATACTCTATCGATCATTATTTACCTTTTCTCTTTTTTGCGAATAAGGTAAATATAATTGTTCCCATGCCGCGAATTTTCAACCAGGTCGTGCCCCAAGTACAGACAGAATTTTGGTACGTCGCGAGTAGTCGAAGGGTCAGTTGCAGTAAGTCGAAGAGCTTCCCCGGCTGCAATATCACGGATTCTATTATGCAGCAACATTACGGGCTCAGGGCAATACAGCCCAGTAGCATCTAGTTCTACTACAGACTCTATCTCTTGAAGATCTTGGTTTAGTTCTTTTGGCTCTTTAGGCATGGACTTATATAACTAATTAATAGTTGATCAGTCATTACTATAAATTTATTCTACCCTAAATCGCTATGTAATCGAATTACAAAACCGGTTTAGTTTTAAAAAATATATATCAGCTTAGTTTTAAAACTAATTAGCTGAGCATTACTAGACAATATAAATTCCAATTTCTTCCCAAAAAACAGTCAACATCGAGGTAACGCGTCCAATAGGCTCTCTTTATAATTGAATTGTTGAAACCTATCAATCCATCGGCGCTCCAGCAAATTCAAAATATTATAGAACCAGTTGTGGAAGCAGATGATAAAGAGAATAGCTCCCCCCTAATTTTCTAGACATCGTTGATCTTTCTCTAGACTCCTAATCATTAAAGCGGATAGTCGAGACCTTGAGCGGTAGTGGTAACTATATGCTCTCGCTATACATGTGAATTTTAGACAAAAACTAAAGCGGCTGGGAAACCGATAACAAGGTTAATCTATAGCACTAACTATTTGACAACTTTGATTGCAGGCATCAAAGTTTATCTTAACTTCACCAATTTCTAATTGTTTCCTAACTTGTGCAACTTTGTCATTTAAAGAATATTCCTGAGCGCCATAATCAGTGCCTTCGCGCAGTACGAACTCTTCTATAACGGCTGTGAGTGTTGCAGAAGAAAGCTCTTGATAAGGGATGTCCATTACTTCCTATTCGTCCATGCTGTGTTGCTTTTAAATTAAATAAGAGATAAATACCTGGATTCGAAACATTTTTTCTAATCGATTTAATAAAACCAGCAGTTTGTACAAATATTCAACCAAAAATATGAAGGCCAATGAAAATTTAGAATCAACTAGATCAATTCTATAACTTTCAAGCTTCGATTCGACCCCGAATCGGCAACTAGGCTCTTAAAAGGGAAATAATCTTCATCAGCCAGTTGCGAGGGCGAGATATTTGCAATGCTTCTAAATATGCTTTCAACACGACCGGGGTATTGTTTATCCCATCCTTGTAACATTGCCTTGATTGCCTGCCGTTGCAAGTTGTCTTGAGACCCACAAAGGTTGCAAGGAATGATCGGAAAGTGCTTTAGCTCAGCATAATGAGCTATCTCTTTTTCTTTGCAATATGCTAAAGGCCGAATTACGATATTTCGCTTATCATCACTTAGTAATTTCGGTGGCATAGCCTTGAGCCGACCACCGTAAAACATATTAAGAAATAGTGTTTCAACGATATCATCACGATGATGGCCAAGAGCGATTTTTGAAGCACCAATTGAATCCGCATAGTTATAGAGGATACCTCTTCTTAATCGTGAACAGAGACCGCAGTAGGTCGAACCTTTGTCAATTTTTTCTGTAACAATAGAATAAGTATCCTGCTCTAATATTTTAAAATCGACGCCAGCCTCTGATAGATACTCTGGTAAAACATGCTCCGGAAAGTCAGGTTGCTTCTGATCCAAATTAACCGCATGGATTCGGAAGTCGATCGGTGCATGCTTTTGTAAACTTTGCAAAATATCCAGCATGACAAAAGAGTCTTTCCCACCAGAAAGACAAGCCATAACTAAATCACCATCTTCAATCATATTGAAGTCAGCAATTGCCTTGCCCACATCCCTGCGTAAGTTTTTTCGACTTCGATTTAACTTGAATCGATCTTTCAATTGATTTTTCTCATTACTGAAGTTTTAGAAATAAAACTAAACTCTTTCGAGCACTGTAGCGATTCCCTGCCCTAAACCAATACACATAGTTGCCAACCCTAGAGTAGCATTCCGTTCTTCCATATTATTTAACAAAGTCGTTGAAATTCGGGTACCAGAGCAACCCAGGGGATGACCGAGGGCGATTGCACCACCTTTAAGGTTAACCTTTTCTTCAACAAAATCTAATAATTTAAGATCTTTCAGAACAGGTAAAGACTGCGCAGCAAACGCCTCATTTAATTCAACTACGTCGATATCTTCGATAGATAAACCAGCTTTTTTAAGTGCCTTTTGCGTGGCAGGTACAGGTCCATAACCCATGATTGACGGATCGACTCCAGCATATCCGATCGACCTAACACGCGCCCTGACTGACAGTCCCAGAATTTTAGCTCTCTCTGCAGACATCACCAACATGGCCGACGCCCCGTCTGAAAGCTGAGAAGAAGTTCCCGCCGTCACTGTGCCGTTTACAGGATCAAATACTGGGCGCAGCTGTCCCAATCCTTCCAAGTTCGTGCCTGGACGTATAGTTTCATCATGCTCTATTAAGGTTTTAAAACCATCAGCATTGTGACCTTCAATTGCTACAATTTCGTTGGCAAATCCACCATTACAGCGCGCTTTATCTGCAAGTCTATGTGATCGAACGGCAAATTTATCTTGCTGCTCTCGGGTAATACCATGCATCTTAGAAAGAACTTCTGCAGTTACTCCCATCATCCAAGAAGCCTTAGCAATATGTTTGGATGCTCGGGGGTTTGGGTCAAGTCCGTGGGTCATTCCAACATGCCCCATGTGTTCGACACCACCAACGACAAACTGATCACCATTGTTACTTTGAATTGCGGTAACCGCGGTATGTAAAGCAGACATTGAAGAACCGCATAAACGGTTTACAGTTTGCGCACAAGTTGAATGCGGAAGCACAGACATAAGGGCAGCATTTCGTGCCACATTCCATCCTTGCTCCAGGGTCTGGTTAACGCATCCCCAAATCACATCTTCGATTTCAGCGGGATTTGCCGCTTCGTTTCTTGCGAATAGGGCATCAATTAGATGAGCAGAAAGCTCTTCAGCACGTACGTTACGATAGGCGCCAGCTTTTGAACGCGCCATTGGCGTTCTAATTCCATCAACAATTACAGCATCTCGAGGGTTTAAACTCATCAAAATCTCCGTCGTGTTTTTATCACCAGATTATTTGTAATAACTGGCACCACTCGCTGCCATTTCGCGCATCGCTACTGTTGGGTGATACAGCTCACCCAACCCTGCATATTTATCAGCACTTGCACAAAACTCAGCAACACCTAAGCTATCAACATAACGCAATGCACCACCGCGAAATGCTGGATAGCCCAGCCCTAATATTAATCCCATATCCGCCTCTATTGAGGTCTCCACAATTCCATCCTCAAGACAACGAGAAGTTTCTATGCAAAGAGCAACCATCATTCGCTCGACAATTTCAGTATCTTCAAAATCTCGCTTGCTAGCTTGCACAGACCCTATTAGCTCCTCAATATCAGCATTGGCTACTTTCTTCGGACGTCCGCGCTTATCAGTTTCGTAGGCATAGAACCCTTTGCCACTTTTCTGACCAAGATCTTTACGCTCATAAAGCTTGTCGATAGCACTATCAAAATCTAAAGACATGCGGTCAAACCCTTTTGCCATTACATCTTGACAGTGAACAGCTGTATCAACACCAATTACATCTAATAAATAAGCAGGACCCATGGGCCAACCAAAACTCTCCATAGCTCGATCAATTTGATTGAAGTCAGCTCCATCGTAGATCAATCGAGAAAATGCACCGAAATAAGGAAATAGAATGCGATTTACTAGAAATCCAGGACAATTATTAACAACGATGGGAGTCTTACCCATCTTTTTTGCATAAGCTACGGCAGTAGCTATTGTTGCATCGCTACTTTGAGCACCACGAATTACCTCCACCAAAGGCATCAAAGGCACAGGATTAAAGAAGTGCATTCCGCAAAATTTTTCCGGCCTGATAAGTGCGCCCGCCAGCTCGTCAATAGAGATAGTCGATGTATTAGAAGTAATGATCGTGCTTTCATCGACCAGTAATTCGAGTTCCGCTAGCACCTTTTGTTTTATAGCACTGTTTTCGACAATGGCTTCGATAATGATGTCAGCTTGATCGAAACCATCATAGTTCAATGTAGTATCGATACCTGAAAGTATTGTTACCATTTTATTTGCATCAATACGGCCGCGCGTAAGTTGCTTGTTAAGCAATTTTTTTGCTTCATTCATACCAAGATTTATGCCTTCCTGATTAATATCTTTCATCAGAATGGGTGTACCTTTTAACGAGGACTGGTAAGCGATCCCACCTCCCATAATGCCTGCACCAAGAACCGCGGCCTTGCCAACTTTCCCCGCAAGAGAAAGTTGCTCCTTTGCTTTACCAGCGAGGTATTGATCGTTTAAAAACATTTGCACCAAATTTGCCGCAACTTCGCTCTTTGCTAATTTTATGAAACCAATGTGCTCAATTGCCAAAGCTCCAGCACGATCCAGTGTTGCAGCATCATGCATAACCTGCACAGCAGTGATCGGAGCTGGATAATTAATACCCGCTTTTGCGGCAACCATACCTTTAGCTGTCTCAAAAGCGACGTTAAGTTCAATAGGCTGAAGGTTCAAAGGGGTGGTTTTCTGCTTCCGAACCTTCTTATAATCTAGCTTTCCAGCTTTACATTGCGCAATTAAGTCTTCACCTGCGGCAAAAAGCTGAACGTCATCAACTATTGCATCCAGGGCGCCCTCTTTGAATGCCTGATCAGTTCTAATATGAGAACCACTGCTAATCCATTGATTGGCATTATCGGCACCTATTAACCTGGGCAAGCGAACAGTTCCGCCAAACCCTGGTAGGATGCCTAACTTAACTTCAGGAAATCCGACGACAGCCTTCGCGGTGCCGATTCGATAATCTGTTGATATGGCTAGTTCGAAACCGCCACCTAGCGCTATGCCATCAATAAGACTCACAGTGGGAAAAGGTAGATCTTCGATAGTGCTGAAAAGCTTATTGCCTTCTACCAGCCACTGCATGATTTCAGATTCACCTTGCTTAAACATCTCGGTGAATTCTGTAATGTCTGCACCGACAATAAACGCGGACTTGGCACTAGAAAAAATTAATCCATCAACCCTCGCAGAACTCAGCTCTGTCAGTGCTGCCTGTAATTCACTCAATGTTTTTTGATTGAATTTGTTAACTGACGAACCTGTCAGGTCAAATATCAAATGGGCTGTACCTGAAGGCAATAATTCAACACTCAATGCCGTACCTGAATAAATCATTCTTTTACTCCGCTAATAGGATTTCTAACGTAATCGCAGGGGGCGGCATTATACCGCCGCCGGAAGTAATTGCGAAAGTGCGTATGTGGAAGAAATAGTTACGTAATTCGCGAAAGAGAAAGATCAGTTCTATGATTTACTGCTTTTGCTATATCATAGCTCACATGATAACGACTCTAGACAATATACTGCTGAATACAAAGCCTCGGGGCAGAAAATTTTATTCGTTAAAGCTCATGGCTAAAAAACTCCTACCAGCTCCGGTTTTACTGATTTTTCTAGGATTGAGCCCAGTGGCATTGGGTGATGGCACAATTCTTCTTTATCACCATGTGGCGACAGACACACCTCCATCCACCAGTATTTCTCCAGCCGACTTTCAACTTCATTTAGAGTATCTGAGAGATAATGAATTCAATGTTATGCCGTTGGACATAATGATTAATAGTTTGAGGTCTGGAGAATCCATTCCTGATAAATCTGTAGCAATAACCTTTGACGATGGCTATATTTCAATCTTTAAAGAGGCTTTTCCACTCCTGCAATCATTCGGTTTTCCTTTTGCTTTATTCTTAAGTACAGAACCCATCGATAACGAACAAGAAAATTACATGAATTGGGGGCAGGTTCGCGACATAGCTAATGCCGGCGCACTCATTGCCAACCACATGATCGATCACCCCTACATGCTATCAGCCCGAGGATCAGAATCTACGAAGGAACTCTTGGCGAGGCATCGTCGCGATTTGCTTTATGCTGAGGAAAGGATTCTCGCAGAAACAGGCCAGTCTCATCGATATCTCGCCTACCCTTATGGTGAATTTAACCCGGACATCAAGAAAATACTCGCGGAAGAAGGCTTTGTCGGCCTCGCTCAAAATTCTGGTGCCGTAGGGACCAATTCTGATTTTTTAGCCTTGCCCCGTTACCCATTAGCCAGCATCTATGCGGATCTGGAAACTGCCCGAATCAAATTAGATACAATGGCTTTTAATGTAAATATGATCGAACCGCTATCGCCGGTAACAACAGACCGAAGTCCGGAAATCACCTTACAATTTTCAGCTGGAGACTATAGTCTTGAACAAATTGGTTGCTTCGCTAATAGCCTGCCGATCCCAATGAACTGGTTGGATAAAAACGCAGGGATTGTGAGGTTGGAACCCACTGAGGACTATAACGGTAGAAGATGGCGCTATATTTGTACTGCTCCAGCAGAAAACAGCAGATACTATTGGTACTCCGTTCAATGGATTTTCTTAAGCGAATAATCGAAGAGCTCTAGATTATAAATTAACTCGGATAAAGAAAATAAGCTTGAGGAAGGTTCAGGGGGCAGTTATTACGCTCTAGACCTCATTTAGATGGGCATTATCTCGATCTTGTAATTCATTTTGAATAATGATGCTCTGCACCTCATCAACATAGCTATCGCCACGCTCTGAGTATCGCCCTAGACCATAGGTCAGCACCATTGGATCAAGGTCCAATTCATAGGCGCGCATCTGAGCTCGTAATTTCCTGAAATATTGATAAAGATGGTGACTGTTTATATTAGTGAAATACGCGGTCACCGACTCTTCAACTGAATAGAACTTTTTAACTTCATGAGTTGCTCCGCTGGGTCGGCGGTTGGGGACTATTCCGCAACCGGCCTCATAGCACCATTGGCCGAATATATTATTGCCCTCTAAAGTAAAGCGAGATGTCCCCCAAGCAGACTCATTTGCAGCCTGAGCAAGCACTAGTGAAGCTGGGATGACATCAACTCGCAGAAGCAACTCGTTGACCAAATCTCGCTCATTTAGGAAATCACTGTCGATTCTGTATTCGTAAGAAAGTGACATTAGCCAATCTTTCTCACGTGAACTATATACAACACCATCATATGCAATTTCCGCATAGGAAATTAACTGACTGCGAGCTTTATGAATTTTTAAATTTTCAGCAACAATATAATCTTGCAAATAATCAAAGAACTGCTGCTTCTTAATTTCAATATTTTGAATAGAGGCGAAATCCGGAAAGACAGTAATCGGTTCTAAACTAACGAAGTTTGAAGGGGTTTGGATTGCCGGGTCAGTTTGAGTTTTAACCAGGACAATCAAAAATATCATTGCAACCGACAAAAATGTCGCTATACAAAATTCTACTTTTTGCGTTCTATCCAACAGTAACTTCATAAAGAATATTCAGGGTATCAACTGAGCAAACAGACGCTCAAACCTCAGTATAGTTTTTGAAACCTACTCAAAAAAGCATCTTTTGAAGGCTCATTAAACAAGCCTTATAATTAAAAGCAATAATTAATTTAAATTTACATAAACATCTAGTTGATATTTAAGGATAAATAAGAATATAAACATTTTCCCAAGATATCACAAAAGGTCCGAAATTCACTTATGTTATCGACTGAAAGCAGCTTAACACAAGCTACAAATTAGAAGTTTGAAATTGAATTTTACTAAGTAGAAATATGCTGAAGAAACGATGCCTTAAACAGATTTTGAATCAATAACTGGAGGGAATGCACAGCAACGCAAATTACTGAACGTTCGTTTATTTAAGGTCAAAATATAGATTAATAAAACTTTAAATTTTACTTCCGCCACGACAATCTGGGGAGTCAGGGGCTAATTTATTTCGCTCATCCCATTCTGCGGAAGAATAAAGATGCATGGCCAGCGCATGCACTCCACCTTGAAGCTCTAGTTCCAGTATTTTATAGACAACCTGATGCCGCTTCACTAATGACACATCCTTAAATTTATCAGAAACTACGGTCAATTTAAAATGCGATTCTGTGGCCTGCCCGCCATGCATATGGCTCTCATTTTCTACCAAAGCAACCAATGGTGTCAGTTCGGTATTTAATTTTTCTTGAATTGTTATGTGCATGCTCATGCTATCAATACCTCTGCTTAATGAACTATTAGACGAGCTATCGCTATAGAAAACCTCAGCAAAGGGAGAAAACATTAGCCTGAAGATACCTTAAGAGCAAGCAACTCTCGCACAATTAGCTACATTATAAAGTGGAGTTACACTCCAAGCCTAGTTAACATGATAACAATTTCGAGGACACCACTATGGCTATCTCCTGGTACCCAGGGCATATGCACAAAGCCAGCAAGCAATTGATCAAAACAATGCGGGAAACTGACGTTGTCATTGAAATACTCGATGCCAGAATTCCTAAATCGAGCTCTAATCCGATGCTGGCGACTATCTGCCACGGGAAACCTATTATCCAGATCCTAAATAAAGCCGATTTAGCCGATGATGCCTGTACATTAAGATGGCAGAAAGACCTCAACCTAGAAAGAGGTAAAACCTGCCTCACTAACGGTAAAAATAATAATATTTCCTTAGGTGAGATTATAACGACCGTTAATGCTCTAGCAGTCGAAGAACGACTACAGAACAAAGCCAATAAAACCTTGGTCATAGTAGGGATACCGAACGTGGGCAAATCTACTTTGCTAAACAAACTAGCTGATCGCAAATTAGCCAAAACTGGCAACGAACCTGCGATCACCAAAGGTCAGCAAAGAATCAAGTTAGATCAAAAATGGTATCTGATCGATACCCCCGGCATGCTCTGGCCCAAACTTGAAGATCAAACCAATGCTTACAAACTAGCGATGTTAGGAACAATTAGAAATACCGCTGTGGAGCCGGAAGATATCGCTTGGTTCGCAGCCGAATTGCTTATTGAGAAATACCTACCAGCTCTTCAAGAACGGTATCAATTTGACAAAAATATCGAAAATGCAGAACAACTATTTCAACTCATTTCCGAGGCCAGAGGTGGTCTGCGGAAAGGTGGGCGCGTTAATCTACACAAAACTTCAGAAATATTACTAAACGATGTTCGCTCAGGTAAACTAGGCAAGCTTAGCCTCGAAATGCCCCTCTGATTAAGTTGGCCCCACTTTTATAGTCTAGCCACTACATTAATTAGCGCAAAGTTTATGCGGGACCTTGGTTTTGAACGCACATTAGCGATCGGGAGCACTTCTATAAGCTGGTCCGATTTTAAGCTATAGAGGGACTCAATACATCCATGCCAAATAGAAATATCGCAAATTTAAACAACTAGAACAGAAAATCAACGAGGATTACAAGATCACAATGATAGACGCAACAGAGAACCTTCTCCAAGTCCCATCAGCCATCCATAAGCCCGCCGCAGCTCATAAATCATTCGAGCTCCTAAGGTCTAAATTAATCCAATCCCTCAACTTGCAAATTGAGGAGTACCGGCATCGAATCACCGGCGCTATGCATTACCATATGAGTAGCGATGATACAGAAAATGTTTTCCTAGTCGCCTTTCGAACTGTACCTATGGATAACAAAGGTGTGGCACATATTCTTGAGCACACTGCATTGTGTGGAAGTAAAAAATACCCCGTCCGCGACCCATTCTTTATGATGATTAGGCGTTCGCTAAATACATTTATGAACGCATTTACGAGCAGCGATTGGACAGCTTATCCCTTCGCTAGTCAAAACAAGAAAGATTTCAATAATCTATTAACGGTCTATCTTGACGCTGCATTCTTTTCAAGGCTGCATGAGCTCGACTTTGCCCAGGAAGGGCATAGGCTAGAATTCACTGAAGCAGGCAATGCCGATAGCGATTTGCAATACAAAGGCGTGGTCTTCAATGAAATGAAAGGTGCGATGAGTTCTACCAATAGCGTACTGTGGCAAACCATGTCAGAACATTTATTCCCAACCTCTACTTACCACTACAATAGCGGCGGAGACCCTGAGCAAATCCCCGAATTATCTTACGAAGAATTGCTGGATTTTTATAAGACTCACTATCACCCTGGCAATGCAGTATTTATGACTTATGGAGATATTTCTGCTTCAGCTCACCAAGAAA